>CAKUMP010000102.1 GCA_934667795.1 uncultured Chthoniobacterales bacterium
GCAAGCAACGAAAACGGTACGCTCGACGAGCGGCTATCGAGCCGGTCATCGGGCATCTTAAAAGCGATTTTCGAATGGTTCGCTGCTTCCTCAAGGGAGCAGCGGGAGCCGGCCTGAACCTTTGCCTCGCAGCTGCCGCCTGGAACATCAAAAAGTGGCTCAATGAGCTTCTTTTTGTCCTGATTTCTTATTTCAAATTTCACTTTTCCTCGCGGCAACTTTGTTACACGGGGAAAATGAACGCGCCTCTTGGAGCTTGTAGAGGTTTTTAAGGGGCGACTAATTATAAAGCGCGTAATCGCTGTTACCCACGACCAGCTTCCCATAATTATGCGCCGTGCGCTGATTGGTCTCCAGAAGCAGGTTCAGCCGGGAACCACTGGCGAGGTCTGCCATAGTCCCGCGCTCGGCAGGCGGGACTTTTCCCATATCTTCAGGGAATCCCGTTTCCGCGTCATAGCCCAGTTCCGACAGTTTCTTGATGAGTTCCCAGCGTCCGCTCGCCTTGTCCATCACCCCGCCAATCATGCTGTCTAACACTTCCGCCACACGTCCCAGGTATTTCGCGCTGGTGGTACGAGCGGAAATCACCGACCGCTCCATGATCTGACGCCCCACCTCGCGCAGCTTGGCCGCACTTAAGACCGTAGGCACAATCCGACGCGACCGCCACTGCTTGAGCGCGGTCAGGATCGATTCAGACTGTGGATTGAAAAATGGCATATACGGTTGACTTTTTTTAAAATATTTCTTATCTTACACGTATAACTGTTGGAGGTGTGTCGTGAGGCACGCTTAGCCGTTACCTCGAATGTCTTGATTGATCATCAGGAATACTAACGAGACTCCCAGATTGACGCCTGGGCCAGCAGTTTACTTTATTTGGCTTCACTCTCATTTCCCTTTTCATCAGGTTTCTTCGTCAACTTTTTATATTGTCTGCGGTTTAGTGTAAAAGTAGTCGCAACCCTGTGTTTTCCCGATTCATCTGCCTCTATTCGGATTCCTACCATTTTAGGGGATCCGTCATGACGAATAATCATCACGTTATGCTGGTTAGGAGCTTCTCCTGGAATGACTTTTGTGGCTCTGGAAAGAACATACGGAATAAACAACTCCACTTCTTCTGCCGAATAAAAATATTCCGGATGTTTCCATGCCAGAATCCCATGATCTGCTACACATTCATAATGCTCCCATCCAAGAGATTTTTTAAGAAATTCACTGGTGATTTCAAAATGTTGATCGTTTTTTTCAGGGGCGTCCACCTCACCTCTTCCTTGTGGACGATCTTCTTTAGGAATAGGTTTGCCAATATCTTGAACATCACGAACTTTCGCACCATTGTGAGACTCATCCGTGAGTTCTTCTTTTGAGTCACTTGTTATTTTCTTTGGTGGTGGACCGTTGTCAGAACTACTCCTTTTAGTCCATTGGTTTCCACGAAACGGATGCCCCTCGGCTTCTCCAGCTTCAAGCCCATCCAAGCCATCCGCCCTCATCCCTTCCAGAAACGCCCGTCCCATCTGCCAGGCAAGATGATCGGTCAACTCCTGGCTTTTCAGCACGTCTTTCAATAAATCTGGAAGCATCGCACGAAGCCCACGAAACGCCATCATGTCATCCTCAAGCAGAGCAGATACAATCGCATCTCGCACAGGTGCCATATCCTCGGTAAAAGCATCAAACGCCAGCCGGGCATCCAGATCCTCATCGATGGAATCCACCTGCCGACCAAGCAATGCAGCCAGTTCCACTCTCGCACGACGGGCATCCTTTGCTTGAACAGCCAAACGCAATCGATCAATCGTTTCCACGCGCATAATCTCCCTCCTGTGTGGGTTTTTGTCTTTGGGGTGGCGTGACAGGATGCATCCTGCCCAATATCTTGTTCTCGGAATTCCAACTGCCGTAGCGATTGCCAACAATCCCTCCGGGCGGTTCCACCGCGAATTCCTGAGCAGCCACCTTCGCCAGTTTCTCCAGCGCGTGTTCCACAGCCTCTTTCCGAGCATCTGTCTGCAACGTCTTTGCAGCAGGGATGGAGATCAGGTAACGCCAGCGAGCAATTGCGATCGCATCACTGTGCAGACCCAAAGGAAGCGTGTTGTCCGCGCTCTCATCAATCGCATACCCCCCACTGCGGATATAATCCCGAACCTCCGCAATCACGCGCTCGACTATCGCCGACGCCGGAGGTTCCGCAGTGCCAAGCAACTTCTGCAGTCCGAGCCGTTCGGACGTGGTCAACTCGCTTAACACCTCACTTGCTGCCAGCACTTGCCACATGTTACTTGCCTTTCTCCATCAGTGCGACCAAGGCACGCAGAAACGTTTCTTTCGCTTCCACAGCAGGTCGCAGGATTTCGTTGTATGTCCAACCTTTCCCGCCCGGTCCGCGTTCCAGCTCGCGCGCAGCCTTCGCATGTTCCTCACGCAGCCAGTCCTGACCTGCCTTGTAATCCAAGGGATGATCCTGCTTCTGGACAGGTTTATCGCTCGATAATGGTTGTGTTTTCTTAGCCATGATATTCTCCAAGGTTGTGGTAATCCCCCCGCCTCCAGATAAAGAGGCGAGGGGAAAACCAGGTTAATTTTCTTACGCGCTTGTCAATACGATCCCGCAACGGGTATCTCCCTTCGCCACTCCGAAGAGGACTTCAGGCCGCCATTCTGCGTAATTACGCTGCAGATCGATATACTCGATCAGGGCAACCGTCAGTCCGTTGATCGCGGTCACGGTGCTTACTTTCCCTGGTGCCTGTGCGCCGGAAGCGGACACGAAATCCACTGGCAAGCGAGTCTTCAGCAACAGCGACGCCTTGTGTCCGGCGAACCCGACACGGTTCGAGGTGCTCGGAAAGTATGGAGCTTCCGCCATCTTGAACTTCTGCAGTTCAGGTAAAGCGCGTCCTGTGATCGTCTCCGGACTACGAGTCGCGAGGAAGAACGGATTCAAGTCAGAGTCCGTGGTCAACGCACTGTAGTACGTAGGATTCAGGATACAGAAACGCCCATTGGCTGGCACCTGACGCGTGCTCATGGCTGCACTCAATTCTCCCAGACAGGACAAATCAAAAGCAGACGATGCCTTCACGTAGGTCGCGTGAGTCGTCGGCACCTTCCCGCCATTGAGAGTAAATGTCTTGCCGGTGTCAGTCGCCGTGGCCGCACGTGTCAATACCGCAGTGGTGGCGTTGGTCACGCTGCGTACATACGTGCCGGTCGGAATCCCGTCTCCGGAAATTTCCTGACCAGGATACATATTCGCAGTGGAGGTCACCGTGATCGTGGTACTGCCATCCGTGGTCGCTCCAGCGGCTGCGGAATTGCCCGCATACGCATTGAAGTTGGCTGCCGTGACCAGATTCAGCAAGCTGTTCATGACATAGCCCCCCAGTGCGTTAAGCGCGAGGTCGCTTTGTTCCGCGAACAGATTCCGCATCGTCGAGGACAGCAGATGTTGACCGAACACGATGGGAACACCCACATGCGTGTTCAGCGTCACCGGGACATCCACGGTCTGCGCGGGACTCGCCTGGGTCCATCCTTTCGGACGGCCATCCGTGTCCAGCGTATCGTCGTGAGTCTGAACAGAACTCGCCAACACCAGACGCGTGGTCTCGGTCTGATTTTTAAGTCCGATCGCCGAACTGAAATCCGTGGAGATCAGATTCAGGATATCATACTCATACGCCAGCTTGTTCAGGGCTTCCTGCAACACAAGAGTTCCACTGAGCAGTCCAATGGACGCGTCGCTGTTGTCAGCCGCGTGCAAAGCATCTTGCGGGGTCATGCTTTCGATTGTCACATCTCCGGCAATATCCTTCGCGTACAAGGTCGCGGCCGCACGGGCAAGGCTATCTTTCTCGCGAGTGGTTTCATTGCTCACAGGGATAGCCGCGTTCCGAGCAACCAGAGCAGCATACGCTTTCATGGTCGCATTCGGACTTTCCTTGGTGACGCTCACTTTCTCCGAGCCAGTGAGACGCCCGCCGTTGACAGGCGTCGTGTTCCCGACTTTCGCCAGCAACGCACTTGCTTCAGGATCCTCAGTGATGATCTTAAGCCAGTGCTTTTGCGTGGCTTCATCCTTGGCAGCAATCGCACCGCGCTCAATTGCCGCATTAACGGCATCCTGAGCGGATTGCTCGCGACGGGATTTCTCACTCGCCTCCAATGCTTCCGCACGCGCTTTGACTTCCTCAAAATTGACTTCCATCTGCGCTGCCTTCAGCTCCGCTTGTTTCGCCTTGATCTGTTCTGCGACCAAATCATCAGACTGGTTCTTCGCTTTCAGTGCGCTTTCCCGCGCCTGCAGCTCAGACAATTGAGTCTCCATTTGTTTAATCTTGGCTTGGAGCACAGCCAGTTCTTCCTTTTTCATATTGGTTTTATCCTGTTTGGTTTCGTTTTGGTTTAAATCGCTGGAATGTGCTCCAGCCGCTTTCGCCCACAAGGGTAAAATTTCTTTGAATGCCGGGTCATTGACCAGACCGCCCATGTTGGGCTTTGCAAACTTCTGGCAGACAATCCTCGCCGGACGTTTTTTTGTGTCATCCACATGAAAGACCGGACTAAACTGCCGATAATCCTTGCCGGTCACCGCACGCAATCCGCTGTCCGTAAATTCGCCTCGGGCGTAAATGCCCGGCTGCGGGAAATCCCGCCATACAAAATCCTTCACCCAGAAGCTCGCCCCCTGGTCATCGTGATTGAAATCGAAGTACGGTTTAGTCCCACGCGCTTCCAACGCCTCGCGTTGCGCGTTTAGAGCGTCCACTGCACCCCGATCCACCAGCACACTCACGCGCACCGAACGCCCGCGTTGAGAGGGCGTGATTTCCTGCACCCCGGCAGGCATGTACATGATTTCACCATCGCCCACATCCAGACCGATCGCACCCCGACAATACAGTTTCATACTCATCGTTTTCCCTCCATTTTCAAAAATTCCTTATTTGCGTTCTCAACCTCGTTTTCCATATAGCGTGCAATCTCGTGCAAATACCGTGCATTTCCATTTTGATACGCAAGAGGCATGTTGATTGCGCTTGCCCCATCAAAACGCCTTGTGGCGCGTTTTTTCGCATTCCAAAAAATATTCATTTGCAACCTCCCAGCACGGCTTCCAACGCGGTTAGAAATTCCTCGTCGTTTTTGATGGCAGAAACAGCCGAAAGCCGATTCAGTGCCGGGTTGACATTACGTCCTAAAAATGGCACATTGCTATTGCCACTCGTACCGCTATGGTGTCTTTTCGAAGGGGTCATAGCACTGTAAGGACGAGTGGCACTTTTCTTTTTAGGGGTATGCTCATCCTTTAACCTGTGCAGATAAAACTGTGTCATCTCAGCATTCCCTGCATCCACTACGCGCAAGGTCATTTCTACCCGATAGGTTGTGCTCCCAATACGAAGGCCGGCTTCCAGATAGTAATATTTTTTAATCCCTTCCCTGCCTTTTCTTTCTATATCCTCACCCACAACTTTTCCTTTTTTCACCAGTTCAGGGAGTGCTTGTACTGATTGAAATTCATGCGGTGTGCGTTTTTCATAAAGCGTCTTATTCCGCCCTTGCTTTGAAAATGCCACTTTCCCAATTTCTGGATGTTCAACAGGCTGAAACGTACGCATAATAGCATCGGCCCGCTTATGCATTTCCTTTGGGGTACCCATCCAGTCTTCATCCTCAATCGTTATATGGATTCCTTTAGTCCATTGATTGCCCCTAAACGGATGCCCAGCCGCCTCACCCGCCATGAAAGCGGCATACGCGGCTTCATCCTTCGGATCCTTCTCAGGCTCAGGCTCAGGCTGTGGTTCTGCCACACTCTTATCTTCCAGCGTCGCCTCGCCCTCCTGTGGCTTGGGTATCCCGAACATCTTGCCTAACCAGTCCAGTCCGATAATGCTCCCCGCGCCCGCTTCCTTGAGCGTCTTCAACACTATTATTACAGTGAATGATAATGGATGAGCGGTTGTAGCCAGTACGAATGTGATCTTTTTTTTCAAGATGACTCTTGGCAAGAGACAGAGCTCAGTACAGGAGGAGCAATTTTTGAAATTCGTATCTGGATACGGTTGGTTCTTTCTGCATTCGATATTCCGTCTGCTTTTGCCCCCATCCCAGAACCTTCTGCTTTTTTTCTATTGATCGGAGGAAGTTCATTGGTCTTCGCCGAAAAACGACGTCGGTATCAGAAAATGCTTGAGTTTAAATTCTTACTGGTTCTGTGGGGGAGAAGCTTTATATTGGAGGGATGAGTGCGCTTTTGGAAATTGTTGACGATCTGGATTTATTTTTGAATGTGTCGCAGGTGAAAGATTACCCTGGGGCAAAAAATGGGTTACAGGTGGAGAATTCGGGGGAGGTGAAGCGGGTGGTAGCGGCGGTGGATGCATCGGAGGCGGTGTTACGGAGTTGTGGAGAAGAGCCGGGGACACTTTTGTTGGTGCATCATGGATTATACTGGCAGGATATGGTGCCGGTGACAGGGTATCGGTATCGTAAAATGAAATGGATGCTGGAGCGGGACATGGCGGTATATAGTGCGCATTTGCCATTGGATATTCACCGGGAGGTGGGGAATAATGTTTTACTGGCACAAGCGATAGGGCTGCGGGAGGTTAAAGAGTTTTTTGGAAAATCAGGAGATGTATTGGGATTGATCGGGGAATGGAGTCAGAATGGGGATGCTTTATGCGAGCGGGTGGAAGCGGCGGTGGGTGGGGCCGTGCATCGTTGTGGGAAGCGCTCTGAAGAACCACGCAGGGTTGCGGTTATTACGGGTGGAGCAGGATCGGAAGTAGAGTGGGTGGCAGCGCAGGGAGTAGATGTTTTTGTCACGGGAGAAGCCCCCCATTGGGCGGCGCCGTTAGCGGAAGAGTTGGGCGTGGAATTGTTATTGGGTGGGCATTATGCAACAGAAGTTTTTGGTGTCAAAGCATTGGCTGAACGGGTGAGTCAGAAGTTTTCCCTGCCATGGGAATTTAAAGATTTTCCAACGGGATTATGAATCGGAAAAGTGGCAGAAAGAAAATGGAAGGACTTGATGTAGAAAATGAAACATTTTTTCGTCAGCCTCTTTTGGAATGTGCGCGTGCCATGCTGGGATGCGAACTGGTAGTCAATGGCGTTTCCGGATTGATTGTCGAAACAGAAGCATACAGTGAGTTTGGGGATGCGGCCTGTCATGCATTTCGGCGGTTAAGCATCCGGCAATTTATCCAGCAGAGGGGGCCGGGGACATTATATGTCTATTTAAATTACGGCATGTATTGGTTGATTAACTTTCTGGTGAAATCGGAATCCGGGAATGGGTTTGTTCTTGTTCGGGCATTGGAGCCGAGGCGGGGAGTAGATGTTATGCAGGAGCGGCGTGGACGAGGGAAAGAGCGAGGGTTGGTAGAATTATGTTCCGGGCCAGGAAAATTATCGCAGGCATTGGGGGTGCGGGGAGAGTTTAATGGAGTTCTTTGTGGCGAGGAAATTCCTGAAGGAAAAATAGAACTGTTGAAGCGCCAGATGGTTCCGGAAGTTGTGGTGGATCGACGGATTGGAATTTCATGTGCACAGGAATTTCCCTGGCGGTTTTTATGGGCAGGAAATGCATTTGTCAGTCGTGGAGTCACCTCGCAATAATACAGAAATCAGGAGGACTTGGAAGAGGGTTTGGAGAGGTGATCGAGTTTTCGATAGAGGGTGGCCATACTGATTCCGAGCATCGAAGCGGTTTTTTCGCGCGAGCCGTTATTGAATTTGAGTGTTTGGTCAATATAAACCCGTTCCTGCTGTCGGACG
>CAKUMP010000103.1 GCA_934667795.1 uncultured Chthoniobacterales bacterium
TCCACGGGTGCTTCCGACAATTTTCCTTTTGCGCAAGCGACCAGCAGTTCGAGCAGATCACTGTTCAAACGTCTTAATAACACTTGTGTTTCCGGATCCCCAAACCGGCAATTAAACTCCAGTACTTTAGGCCCCTGCTCCGTCAAAATCATTCCCGGAAACAGCATCCCCGAATAATGAATCCCCTCACCCGCCAAACCTTCCACAAAACAATCCAGCACTTCTTGCCGAATCGTTTCCAATACAGCATCTGTTACCACGGGGGGAGGAGTAAACGTTCCCATTCCTCCCGTATTTGGGCCCTGATCCCCATCATAGATCTGCTTATGATCCTGTGCAGGAGGAAATAACACATAATCTTTCCCACTTACCAGTGCATGAATCGAGCATTCCTGGCCTGTCAGAAATTCCTCTAACAAAATGCGCTCTCCCGCAGCCCCAAAACGTTTCCGCACCAGCATGGCATGAATCGCTTCGGCGGCTTCTTCTCTCGTGGTTGCGATCACCACCCCTTTTCCTAATGCCAGACCATCCGCTTTCACCACGACCGGGAAATCCATGTTGTCCAAAAATTCCAGTGCCTTTGCTTCTTCATCAAAACTCCCGGCTTTTGCCGTAGGAATCCCATAGCGAACCATAAATTCCTTGGAAAAAATTTTAGAGGACTCCAAACGCGCAGCCGACTGGGTCGGACCGAACACCAGAAGCCCCGCTTCCTGAAAACGATCCACCAGCCCATTTGCCAGAACATCATCCGGCCCCACCACCGTAAAATCAATCCCCTCGGATTTTGCAAAATCCAGCAACCTTTCGGTCTCCATCACCGGAATATCCACATTCTTCCCCAGCAAGGCAGTCCCTGCATTCCCGGGCGCAATAAAAATTTCAGAACATTTTTCTGACTGCGCCAGTTTCCACGCCAGCGTGTGTTCTCGTCCCCCACTTCCGATGATCAATATTTTCATACACATAAGTCCTTCATTTTTAAGATTCTGCTATTCCCCACATCCCCTCACTTCTGATCCACCGGCAAGCATGATAAAAATACGCCGAAAAAGAGAAAGAAAAATCCCTGAAATTTAAGGCAAGGGAAGCTGCACCACGGTCTGACGTCCAGGCAATTGCTCTTTTTTTAGAATAAACGACCGGCTGCCCCATTGAACCACATCCGGATATGCCTGGGACCACGCCCCCACGGAAGATAACACCAGCCGCGAAGAATATTTCGTGCGATAAGACATCGGGATAATAATCCTCGGCCCCAGTTGCTGAACCAGTTGATTCAGAAAACTTGCCGGAATATCCTCCAGATTGCCGATTGGAAGAAACAGCACATCGACTTTCCCGACTGCCCTCACTTCTGCGTCACTGGGACGCTCCACTAAAGACCCTAAGTGACAAAAGCGCATTCCGCCCATCTCCCAGACAAAGGCAGCATTAGGCGTACGCCCGGTATGCGATCTTGCCAGTCCCATCGGATATCCGGTGATCAGCATCCCGCCTGCCCGGTTTGCACCCAGCCCCACACTGCTTCGAATCGTCTGTGGCATCCCATCCACTAAATCCAGATGATTCGCTCCCCAGCCCTCATGACTGACGGATATCACATCCCCTTTCAGTCGCTCAGGCACCGGATAAGTCAACATTTTAGAGTCAAATGGGTCGGTAATTAAAACGATTCCCGATGGAGCAACTATCCGAAAAGAAGCATGCCCTAACCACTGTATCTGTACCTCGGAAGACCGCACCACAGGGTCCCTCTTGGAACGGCATCCTGTTTCAAAACACAAAACCGTTAATAATACGCCTGCTAAAACCAATCGTCCCATCATATTTTCCCTCATTAAAAAACTTTTAATATCTTTGCAAAATTTCCTGCCGCCACTCCTGTTTTAACCCAACTTCAAATTTAACATGCAGATAAATCTGAAAAGAGTCAACGCCGCATCCGTTCAAGTTCTCCGTAAAATATGCGCAATTGCGCAGCCCCCGCTTGAAAAGAAAGCGTTGAAGCTTTCAAGTCCTGAATTTTTTGTACAGATTCCGCATAAAATGCATCGTCGGTTAATAATCGACGGGCAATTTCCAGCAGTTCCTCGACATTTCTTCCATGTCCATTCCATTCCGGAAAAGCAATTCTTTCGATAGCACCATCTCCTCCCACGCAAGGGATTCTGCAGAGTAAGGCATCTCCAGCCACCTGCCCCGGCACCCGACTATGATCCAGTTGCCATACAATGCGATGCTCCGCCATCCGTTCCAGATAAACCTGATAAGGCTCTTTTTTATGGATACACACCCAATCTGCAACTCCACCAGGCACAACCTCAAGCATCCGCCGCCCTCGATTGTTATCATGATTATAAACCGTCACGCCTGCTCCGGTTTCGTTTTGAAGTCGTTTTGCCAGGCAGACCGCATTCCAATGTTGCCTCGAAGGAACCAGAAACTCCCGCGTCCCAATAAAAATTCCTTTTCGTTCCTTTATTTCCCGATTGAAATTCCAGGCCTCATACTCCACCGGATACGGCGTCGGAATAAATTTCACCCGCGCATCTTCCATCCCGGCGCCTAAAAAAATTCCAGCCAGATCCGGAGTACTCGCAACCGCCCCATCCGCTAGTTCACAAATTCTAAAAAAATCCCGAAGCCTGCGTGGATTCTTCATGAGACTCGCAACCTGATGCCAGCCCGCCTCTTTTACCGTCACCGCCACCACCGCCCCCTCCTTCTTTAATTCTTCCAACGCTTTCCGACACACCCGCAACTCCCGACGCAAAACCAATAAGATATACCGGGAACAAGCCAATGCTTTCCTGACATCCCGAAAAAAACCTCCGCCTGTACATGCTGCATACGCATGGTAATTAATCGGAGCATGCCCGACCGCTCCCGGATCAGGCACTCCGGATCCGAATTCCTGATCCGGATCTCTACCCCATGGATTTAAAACCGCTAACACTTGCCCTTCTTTCATCATTTCCTGTGCATCTTCCATCATGCATCTTCTTCGCTATTTTTCCATTGCTTTCTACCCAAATGTAAAAAAATACCGCAAGACCCACAATGGTTGTATGACTTCACAACAAATAGAGGCAAATTCCGTTCGTCCAAATAGAAAAAAGTGTGCCCTGAAAGGGCAACCTATGTCAGCTTGGGGGAATCGCCCCAGGTCTGAAGCAAAACCCCAGACTTGGGCGTAACAACAAAATGAACCCTGTAAGGGTGATCTAAAGTGATGTTTTATTTTATACGAAGGGTTTTATGCGTGGAATATCCTGTTCAAGCCGACGGGAACCTCGACGCTCCCAGATGCTTTGAGTCAAATGATACGTACGTTGAACGGCGGGAAGCGCCGCACTCCAAAACTTCTGATTCTTTCTTGTTTGGCACAAGCTATGCTCTTATAGTTAATTAGAAAATCCATTAATTTTACTTATGAAACCTTTATTACATTTTAAACATCCATTAAAAACCTGCGGGCTGCCGGCGTTGTTTATGCTTACGGCATTCAGTCTTACCAGTTGTGAGCGGAGAGATGCAGAGGGCAATCTCATCACGCGTGAGACAGAGAACGCAAAAGAGAAAGTGGCGGAGTTTGCTGCCACTCCTACAGAAACGCAACGTCTTGAAGCCGATAAAGCATTGGCTGCACTCGATAAGGAAATTGCGGAGTTGGAAGTTTTTGTCCAACAGAATTCTGGCAGCGAACAAATCAAGGCACAGGAAAAATTAGATAACCTCAAACGCACCCGTGCCGAACTGCAAACCATTTACAATGAAGGCAGGTTCGACGAAACCACACGGAAAGCCAAAAATGCGATTATCCAGTTTGGAGAAAGAGTAGGAGAATCTCTGGAAAACGCAGCTGAGTCCGTAGGGAATGCACTCGAACGAGCCGGGGACAAAATAAAAGAATCTACAGAATAGTAGATACAAACAATCTCGAACATCAACATTAACAACAAAGAAAGGAATCAGGCTTATGTTAAGCTGGGCACTTACATTTTTAGTGATTGCGCTCATTGCAGCCGTACTTGGTTTTGCTGTACTTGCTGAAACGGCAGGCATGATTGCAAAAGTATTATTTATTGTCTTTTTAATTCTTTTTGTCATTTCGCTGATTCGCGGAAAATCCGTGTAAGCAGGAAAACGCCCCTCGCGGGGGGCTCCAATCATAAGGTTACCGGTCGGGAAGATAACCTCTTCTCGACCGGTTTTTTTTATCATTATTGCGACAGCCGCTTGCTTTCCAGGTCTTTTATAGGTTAAGCAATGGACACCAATTGCATGTCTGAATCAAAATCCACCTCGCCGGTTCGCCTCATTACCACTACCACCTGTCTGTGTCTGGTAATTGCCAACATGGTTGGAACAGGAGTTTTTACCAGTCTTGGGTTTCAATTAAACTCCCTTCATTCTCCCTTTGCTATTTTATTACTCTGGGTATTAGGAGGTATTCTAGCTCTCACGGGGGCATTTTCTTATGCGGAACTGGCGCTGACCTTACCCCGTTCGGGTGGGGAATATCATTTTTTGAGTAAAATTTACCATCCTGCCATTGGTTTTGTTGCGGGGATCACCTCTGTACTGGTGGGTTTTGCGGCGCCCATCGCCATTAGTGCGATTGCATTTCAGCACTATCTGCAGGGGACCTTTCCCGGGCATGAATTCCCTTGGGCGCCCCTGGCGGTTGTTCTGATCATCACAAGCATTCACAGTATCAGCCTGAAAGTAGGGAGTTCTTTTCAAGTCTTTTTTACGACTGCAAAAATCCTGCTGATCGTTGCCTTTATCCTGCTCAGCTTCCTGCTTCTGGATCCCATTCCGGTCAATTTTCTGCCCGGGAAAGAAGATCTTGCAGTGGTAGGCTCCTCAGGATTTGCCATTGGATTAATGTACGTCATGTATTCTTATCTCGGCTGGAATGCGGCCATTTACATAGTAGAAGAAATCCGCAACCCCTCCCGATCCATCGTAATCGCTTTGACCGCAGGCACCCTGATCGTCACCATCCTTTATACCTTACTAAATTATATTTTCCTGAAAGCAGCACCTGCAGAAGCACTGCGAGGGCAAATTGAAATTGGTCAAATCGTCGCAACACATATTTTTGGCGAAAACGGTGGACGTATCATGTCCGGGTTAATCTGCCTGGGGTTAATATCCTCCCTGAGTGCGATGGTCTGGGCGGGGCCACGCGTGTTGCAGGTATTTGGGGAAGATTATCTTCTGCTCCGCCCTCTTGGGAAACGTTCTTCTCAAGGAATTCCGGTTCGCGCATTGTGGTTACAGGCATCATTAGCACTGGGTATTTTACTTTTCGCCGTCTTCGATCAGATTATTCTTTTCACTCAGTTTACTTTAACACTGAGCACGTTTTTGACCGTTCTTGGGGTCATCCTGCTTCGCTGGAAATCTCCTGATCTTCCGCGTCCATTTCGTTGCCCTTTATTTCCGTTCACTCCCTTGCTGTTTCTTTTGATCACCGGGTTCACACTCATTCATGTGCTTATTGCCAAACCTTTTGAATCTCTTTCCGGACTCGCTTTTCTCACCCTCTCCCTCATTCTTTTCTTTATCGATAAACAGCTTTCCCGCTCCAAACCAGCCTAGAGCAATTTAAGTAAAACTATAGTTACTCGACGGATCTAGCGCCCTTATTTTCCAAAAATGCGCTTCAAAAACTCCCGGTCAGAAAACCCATTTCCCGTGCCAATACGGACAATGACCAGTTTCTGTTCTGGCACGATATAAACGCGTTGCCCGCGTGATCCTACGAAGACCAGCATTTCCGCAGGAGCTCCCCGATAAAAGCAAAACCTCTCCCACTCCTGCGCGGAAGGGCGTTTGGACAACCATTCTTCCGGATCGCCCTCGATCGCTCCTCGTTTTTTCGCATTCCTGTTCAACCACACCCCCATACCAAATGCCGCATTTGCATGACTCGACGCCACCGCTTCTTGCATCAATCTGGCATCCACCAGCCTGCGTCCATCCCATTTCCCCTGCTGCATCCATAGTCGCCCCAATTTCTCCAGATCCCGCATCCCCAGGCATAAGGATGCCGATAAATACGGCCTGCCCTGCAAATCACTCTGGTAATCAAAATGCTGGATTCCCATAGGGCGAAACAACTCTCTCCGCAAACATTCCGCGACCTGTTCCCCGGAAATCCCCCCCAATGCCCGTCGCATCACCTCTCCCGCAAATTCATAATTCGCCGGCCCATAAATAAAACGTTCACCAGCCGGACACAGCATCTCCACTTTCATCGACGCCGCCCCCAAAGAAGGTACTCCACTCCTGTACAAGGTGGAAGCACCCGACGCCATCCCGCTTTCCATCCGCAAATGCTGCTTAATCAAAATCCCCCGTTTTTTGGGGTCGTTTCTCCACTCCGTCACATATCGACTACTCGGAACATCCAGATCAATCCGTTTCTCACTCGCCAGGCGCAAGAGAAGCGTCACCCACACCGCTTTCGTGATACTTTGCACATTGTAGATGCCATTTCCTCCCTCCGGACGCGCGTAATCTTCATACAAAATTTCGCCTCCCCGACTCACCAGAATCCCTACTCCCCCATTTTGCAACGCATAAACACCCGCCCGTTCCCAGCGGTCCGGAACTTTTGCCGCCGCATTCAACTCCCCATCACTAAAAATCCCCACTGCCAATAAAACACAAATCCCCCAAACGATTGCGCGATGATAAAAAACTTCTAAAACCTTTCCCGCACTCATGGCGTAACCGGCAATGCGCGAGGAGCAGAAACCGCAGCAGCAGACCGTTTTACCGCCAGAATCTGGTTCGAGTCATGATCATGCCGACGGTATCCTGTCCCAAACCCTAATGGCAATACCTGCTCCGGGCTGCTATACGCTTCCCACATTTCTTTCTGTTCGTATTCCTTGAAAATATCCATAGGGCCCACGTATGCCCCATAAAATGTCAACGCCCATTGATCGGTTGCAAAATCCCTGATCGGAATCCCACTTTCGTCCTGCAATACAAAAGCACTTTTATCCAATAAAAATTCCTTAACCCGAGAAAAGTTTTTTTGATGCATCAAATAAGAAGCGGCTTTCAAATAACTTCCTGCATCCGGGTATCGTTCACAAAACTTCAGAAAGCGTGCATCTTTTCCCAGACCACCATTCGATAAATCTGTGCTGAAGTAATAAAGATACTGTGTGCCGCCACCTGCTGCGCTTCGGAACCCAATCTGGACGCCATGCTGTCGCCCCTGGCCTCCATCTTTCACTGCGGCTAAATGGCCATTGGCGTCCAATTGTACCAGCGTAACATCCTGAATTTCATGTCCGGTCCGCACTAAAAAAACCGTCAACAAGGGCAAAACTCCCTGAATGCTTGTTTTCTGCAAATCTTCCCGCATTTCTTTGGTTTCAAAAAAACCTTTCAAACATAACGAACGTAAACTATAGCGAAGATTATCCAGAGAAGCGTCCAGAGTCATCGGATCCACCTGTCGCACATCGGGCAATGTACCAACCGGTTCCAGTCCGGCTAAAATGTAAACCCCACTGGCAGGCAGTAGCGTCCCAACGCTCAAAAAATCCGGACCACCAAAAAAATAAAAGATCGTGGTTTTGCGTCCAACACGCGGAAAAACTTCTGTTGCACTCCATTCCCGCATCCTTTGCAGACGGTAATTTTCCGCATCCTGAAACATCTCTGTAATCTGGGTTTTGTGTTCTACCCATTCCGGCAATTGCGCCATTCCGGCATAAGCACTTCCCTCCTGCAGAGG
>CAKUMP010000104.1 GCA_934667795.1 uncultured Chthoniobacterales bacterium
CCCATTCGCTCAATCGATTCACGAGCCCTGCAACTTCATCCCTTCCCAGTTGCAGATTTGTCCATCCTGTTGTGTGAAAATCCAAATGTATCCCAACCACAGGGGTCCCTTCCTGTTTATTGTCACTCACGTGGTCATTCTTTCCTTTTCCCTTTGATAAATACAAGGTTTATCGTAATTCGTAATATTTTTTCCTCCTGTTCTTGCAGGGGATTTGTAATTCTGATTAATATCGCGCCATGCTCAATTATATCTGGCTTGGCTTGATCTTGCTTGCAGTCCTTTTAGGAGGATACACCGGAAATATGGAGGAGGTAACAAATGGGGCTTTGGAAGCCAGTAAAACCGCTGTGACCCTGGCAATTGGTTTGATTGGAATGATGGCGTTATGGCTGGGGATGATGCGACTGGCGGAGAAAGCGGGATTAGTGACAAAACTTGCGCGGCTGGTCCGTCCGATTATGACCCGGCTTTTTCCGGATGTTCCCCCTGAGCATCCTGCGATGGGTTCGATGTTGATGAATATTGCGGCCAACATGCTTGGCTTGGCGAATTCCGCGACTCCACTTGGGCTGCGTGCGATGAAAGATCTCGAAAAACTGAATCCTCACCCCGGGACTGCGACCAATGCGATGTGCACCTTTCTGGCAATCAATACCAGTTCGATCCAACTCCTTCCAGCAACAGTCATCGCTATTCTCGTCTCTGCCGGATCCCAAAACCCCACGGCAATCGTCAGCACCGCGCTCATGGCAACGATTTGTTCCACACTCGCAGCCATTGTAGCGGTCAAACTACTTCAAAACCTTCGATGGTTTGCGCTGCCGGCATCCACCACTGCTCCGGTTCAGGCTTTTTCTGAAAAAGCAGCGATTCCTGCTGAAGAAATAAATGAAAATTCTGCCGCCCCCATTCCTGTCTGGGGGATGTTTGTTCTGGTTCTTTTCTTTTTAAGCTTTGCGTGGTTTTTCCTGAGTTTCACCTGGAAATTTTCTGACCAGGGAACCACGAGCGTCGTCCGTTCCGGGATGGAAGCACTTTCCCTGCTCGCCATTCCATTTTTACTGTCTTTTTTCCCCCTGGTCGCATCCCTGCGTAAAATTCCGGTTTACGAAGAATTTACGGAAGGAGCAAAAGAAGGGTTTGATGTCGCTGTACGCATCATTCCATTCCTGGTTGCCATTTTAGTCGCAATCGGAATGTTCCGCGGAGCAGGTGGAATCGAAATTCTGACCAAACTTCTTGCCCCCGCCCTTTCCGCAGTGGGCTTTTCGCCGGAGTTGCTTCCACTGGTCATCATGCGTCCTCTCAGTGGCTCCGGGACAATGGGGATTTTCAGTGAACTTGTCACCACATTTGGGCCCGACAGCCTGATCGCCAGAACCGCCGCTACGATTTTTGGAAGTACAGAAACCACCTTTTATGTCGTAACCGTTTATTTCGGTGCCGTCGCAATCCGCCGTACCCGCCACGCCATCGCCGCCGGCCTCATCGCCGACCTCGCCGGAATTATAGCATCCGTCGCCATCTGCAACTTTATGTTCAAGTGAAACCCTTCTGAACCACAGAATACACAAGACCTCTGTGGTTCAGCCGTGTATTCGGTGGTTTCCCCGTGTTTTCTGTGGTTTTTTCTGTGGTTTTATGTAGGATAGGAGGATGTCTGACTCCTCCTATGAATATGATCTGGTTATCATTGGTTCTGGGCCTGCTGGTGAGAAGGCGGCTATTCATGCGGCTTTTTATGGAAAGCGGGTCGCGATTCTTGAAAAATCTTCGTATTTGGGTGGAGCCGGGACGAATACTGGCACGCTCCCGTCCAAGACACTGAAAGAAACGGCCATTTTCCTTTCCGGAATTTCTGAGCGTGGGCTCTACCGTCAGGAAAAACATTTGACCTCTACGCCCAATGCGGACGACTTCCTGTTCCGCGAACGTTTTGTTGTCAACCGTCAGCGCAATCGGGAGAAGTTTAGTCTTCTGCACGAAAAAGTGGATATCATCCACGGTACAGCTTCATTTCTTGACGATCACACCTTGCTGGTTGTTTCTGAACTTCAACAACGCAAAATCACTGCTGAGTTCATCCTGATCGCAACCGGGTCTTGTCCGGTCCATCCGCCGGGTATCGCTTTCGACTCGGAACACATTCATGATTCTGATTCCATTTTAAACATCAACCGGATTCCCAAATCCATCTGCATCGTCGGAGCGGGGGTCATCGGCTGTGAATACACCACCACCTTTGCGGTCATGGGGACAAAAGTCATTTTACTTAATGGCAACAACCCGCTGCTTGGATTTCTAGACCGCGAAATTGTCGATTACTTCACCTTTATCCTCGAAATTGCCGGTGTGCAATTGCGTTCCAATGTGCATGTGCATCAGGCAAAACTAACTGCCGATAATACGGCTGTACGCACCATTATTGACAATGAAGATTTTATAGAAACGGACATGCTTTTGTACACGGCTGGACGTCAGGGGAACACCGCCGGCCTTGCGCTTGAGAGCATTGGGATTACCCCGGACCAGCGCGGTCTGATTAAAGTGGACAAACAATACCGGACTGAAATCCCGCACATTTTTGCTGCCGGGGACGTGATTGGATTTCCTGCGCTTGGAAGTACCTCCATGGACCAGGGGCGCGTAGCGGTCACGCACATGTTCAATCTTCAGGCCTATGAACAAATTGCCCGCACCATTCCTTATGGCATTTACACCATCCCGGAAATTTCTGCAGTCGGGTTAAATGAAGAAGAAGCAAAAGAAAAAAACATCCCGTACATTGTTTCCAAAGCAGCCTATCAGGACATCCCGCGCGGCACCATCATTGGCGCCAATGAAGGTTTCCTGAAACTCATTATTCACAAAGAATCAAAAGTGATTCTCGGCGTACATATTTACGGACGCCATGCAACTGAACTCATTCATTACGGAATCGAATTGGTCGAAAACAAGTCCACGCTCCAGCATATCATCAGCACGATTTTTAATTTCCCCACCCTGCACGAGCTGTACAAGCTCGCCGCCTATAACGCCTGGCAGCAGCACTGCAGTTGACAGCGAAATACATCGCTCCCCCTCACTTCATATCCAGGGCAAAAGCATTCCGGATGAGCCCGCGGCCGCGTTTACGGTAGTCTTCCAAACGCGACAACGCTTCCATGTCCAGTTTTTGTCGTATGCGTTGCAGCACGAGGTCCAGTTGCCAGCGGTGGTTATCGCGCACTTCCACGCCGCGATAATTATTCAGCACCTTCTGGGGTCCCCCATAAAGTGTCCGCCAGAGGGAGCGACTGGGTGGCAGCACGGCATCTCCCTGACATTTTTCTTCTAACTGTTTCACGCAAGCAACAAATTCCGGACGATGCCCCAGTTTTTCTACCAGTTGCTCCAGAGTCAAAGCCAGCGTAGTCATCACATTAAAAGGAAGATCGTTTTCTTGTAGCACACTTTCCAATACAGGAATTGCCTTTTCTGTTCCAACACGACGTAATAACGTGACGGCCTGCAACCAGAATGGAATATCAATGCACTGCCCATACGAACCATGCACCCGGAACTCTTCAGGCGTTGGGCCAACTTCTCGGGTCATTGCTGCCTGGATAAGCCTCGCTTCACTGCGCGTATCTTTTGCCATCGCACAAATGGCTGCTGCATAAAAGGATACCCAGGGTTCATCGGAACAAAGTCTTGTAACAACCGCCTCTTTCACTTGTTTCCAGGATTGAAATAGATGCCACAGATGCACGCCTGGCGCCCCCGTATCAAGAGCTGCCAGCAATTCTTCATTGGAAGGAACAACCTGCTTGTCTTCATCTGCACGTGAACTCCGCGCTCCTGTAAAATCAAGCGCTTCCAGCAGTTTTTCTATATCCACATTTCTGGAATTTCCCTCGACTTCCAACGATAACACCGCTGCATATCCAGCCGTTTCTCCAAGTCGCTGCATCTCCCGCTGCATCCGCAATCCCGTACTTGCATCCGGATCAATCCCTGCAGCCCGACACGCAATCCATACGTTTTTCAACCCCTTCGGTAATAACATCCTGTAGGGCAAATCACAATGCAGCCGATGCCGGAATCCGCGACACGTCCATAAATAAAACATCAAATCATCGCTTTCAAATTCATAATCCACCGAATGCGTATCCGCCACCGTCTCAACCGCTCCAATAGCATCCGGAAAGCGGATTCCCGAAGCCATATCGGCCAGTGTCACCATTCGATCAGAAATAATCTGACGCGATTGCCGTAAGCCCAGAATAGGGGTCATTAAAACCAGGCGCTCTTCTTCCGTCTGTTCCACGCCCAGAAATTGTGCCAGACCATTTAATTTACCCTGCGTCAGGTCTTCCGGATCGGAGGGGTCCACCCAGCCTGCATCATAATTTGTCCCACGTACCGTAATTTTTCCATTTTTTCTGGAGACCCAGAATCCACTCTGCGTATAAGCCATCGGGCGATGATCCCCAACACGTCCGTACAAATATTCTGCGCCCGCAAGTGCACACAAATCACCATCCCCCGTAGAGTCAATCCAGGCAGTCCCTTCCAGACGATACAGTTTCCCTTCTCGCGCCACGAAAACGGCCTTTACCTTGCCCGCTTCATCTCGTTCCGCCCCACACAACAAACTTCTCCCGTAAAATTCCACTTCACTTTCCTCAAACCTTTCCAGCAACGCGATGATCTTCGCCTCATATTGCCAGGAAAGTACATGTGGACGTGCTCCAATAAAAATTTCTGTAACCTCTACCGATCGTTCATCCAGTTCATTCTGCAAGCCACCAGCCGCGCCATGAAAATAGCCCGTAATCCCCCCATTTGTCCCAATCCCGCCGGGAGATGCGGCAAAATCAAAAACTGCTATTTTCGCCGGCTTCCGACCATCGCTCAAATTCTGTCCTATAACTCCAGAGCGTCCCAGGCGTCCGGCAGCAATGGCGGCCACGGCTCCGGCAGTTCCTGCGCCCGCTACCCCAATATCTACTGCAGCCATTTCCATCCATTTTGCTGCAGGGGTTCCTTCATGCCTCTCTGCCTCTCTCGATAAAGTCCCTTCTTCCCCTTCAGGCAATGAAATATTCCAGCCGATTGCAAAGCGTTCCACCAGGCTATTCAATGCCTTTCCATGAAATACCGGAGACAAAACAGTCAGGTTCCTGACATCATTTTCCAGCACGCTGTTTCGTTCTTCCTGATCATACACCGGGTAATCAGAAGAGCCGCAATGACTGATTGCAAAACTCACCCCACGTTCAGCCCCCAGATTTCGTAATTCCGTGATAAATGCAAGTATCTGACGATGCCACGCACCCTCTTCCGGCTGCCAGCGCAAGCGTTTTTCTCCAAAACGCACGGATGAAAGAACTTCCAGCGTCGGGTACAATTTTTTTAGCGTGTTAAAGATGGGCTCCAGTTCCGTTTCCTGATCCGTATGCAGCACCAAACTCCTCCAAAGTGCTTTTACTTTCCGTTTCGGCAAGGATACGCCGAGATGTCTTCCCGCAATTTCTGCTAATATTCCATTTTCTGAAGCATCGACCCACTGTTTTGCCCGAACCCCTCGTAGTCCATTTTTGGTTGCGACCGTCACTGAATGAATCCTGCCCGACTCATCCAGTTCCATCCCCACCGGCATGACATAAAATAAGGTCTCAATGTTCTCTGCCTTTAATAAAAAATCGGCACTAAGATTTTCGGACAAATACGCTTCAAAATAATTTTCATTCGCCCCTCCGCGCACCCGCAATTCTTCCAGCCATTCATTCCATGCGTCCAGCCCAGGATGCCCCTCTGCGCGATTCTCCAACGCCCGGGTTGCTTCCCACAACAGCGCCGCTTCAAAATCCATTAATAAAACTCGTTTCCCTTCCGCCGCCAGACGTCTCGCCGCAAAAAAACCCACAAACCCACCTCCGTATATCGCTACATCTAACTCCCCATTTCCTGAAAACTGCCATTGATACGCATCACTCATGGCACAAAAATAATGCAAAAACTCCGTCATGCCTAGTGGCTAAAATAGTCAAGATATGCACAATCCTGCTATAAATGCACCAGGAAATACAGGGTGCAGGACAAAAAAGTTAGGCGGCTTGTTTGACTTTGTTACCTGACCATCTTCTCGCCACAAGTTGCTCCTTTTTAAAAAGTGTTTTGCGCTTTTTCCATACGGCGTCAAAATGAGGACCAAGGACAAGGCATCGCAAATTGAGGATGTTTTCGGCGCCAGGTAGACTCCAAAACATGCCGGATTGTTTGAGTCGGCGACCAATGACTGTTTTACACCCAGCTTCAATCACACCTGATCCAATAAAGAGCCCTTCTTTCTGATAACGGCCATAATAAGTTCGGGTGGAGTGATTTTCTAAATAATTGATTTGCTCTTGGATAGCATCGCGCTTGCCTTTACTCCATTCGGGATGTTTTTGGAGTAGAGCACGGGACTCGGCAAGCAAGCCCTCGGGGCTGGATTGTTTCATTTCGTGGCACCAGCGAGAGCGCAAAGATGCGGCTTGATCCGGATCCATATCGTGGATGACCGAGGCAAGTGCTCCGACATGTTCGCAAGCGTGGTAAAAGTCGAGGATTTCAATGGCTCCAGGGAAAGTCTGGCGGCAGTTCTCCCACACCCATGCAGCTCCGTCGCCGATAAAGACAACCCGTTTGGCAAGATGAAGACCACGTCGGTGAGCTTCCTGGTGGAGTCGCACGGCAATTTCACGACATCCCTTGTATGTGCCCACATAGCTGGTGGAGTTCGGGTCACGCATTGGTGCGCCATCCGCATCGAGCAAGGGATGACCTTGCGAGTCGAGGTCCGTTTGCGTGAAAACACATCCGAGTTTGGCCTCACGGGTTCGAGCAGAGCCATCCTCTTGCTTGCCTTTTCGTCCCTCGAGTTCCTTTCGGCGCATGGGAGTGCCCGTGCCATCACAAGCAGCGTAAAGAACATCAATGGAGGTCTTAGAAGAAGATATGGTTTCCGTCATACTTTCCATCTTTTCCAGTGCCTCGCACAACCCGGGTGCCACAGATGCGACCATCCGCCCCAGATCACGAGCATCAAAATGTAGCCCTGCATACACTTTCAGGTCATCGGCTCCCTCTTGATAAGATCCTGCTCTACTTGCCGCACGACACATGAGTCGAGCAACCGCAGGCGTGGTGGCACCTTCCAAACCCAGAAGGTTGTCGAGCGGAAAACGCCCGCTGCTGCTCTTGGCGTGATGCAGGTAGTTGCGTTGGAATTTAATGCAACCAAAGAGAGTCTTCACATTTCGGGTGCGATTATGATAAACCGTTTCCAAAGCCTCAGGCTGCTCCTCGTCGGGCAGCAGGTCGCGGTCGTTGTAAAAATCAGCAATGATTGCCCTCCCGTCACGCATCAATGCTTCGCGTAAACCGATCTCGATCCATTCGGAACTTTCACCAATCCCGCTTACACTTAGTCTTTCTTTTGTTTTGGCGATGAAGGCTTCGGTTTCTGTAAATCTTTCGCTTTTCGCTTCGATATGGAGTTTTTTTTACACTCGGCATTATCGCCAGTTTCAGCCTCGGAGGTTCGTAAAGCAAGGGTGTGTTCGATGTTGAGTTGGGCTAATTCGCCCGTGAGTTGTTTGTAGCGTTGAGCATTATCGATGTCTTCGCGTAACTGGGCAGCTTCAGTCACCGGTACCCGTCGACTGATATT
>CAKUMP010000105.1 GCA_934667795.1 uncultured Chthoniobacterales bacterium
AAGAGTTCGGGACAAAGGTCGAGATTAAAAATATGAACTCGATCAGTGGCGTTCGCCGGGCGATCGCATACGAAATTCAGCGACAGACAGAGGCTTTAAATCGTGGCGAGAAAATAACCCAGCAAACAAGACGCTGGGATGATCCGTCAGGAGAAACAATTTTAATGCGCACAAAAGAAATGGCGCATGATTATCGTTATTTCCCGGACCCGGATTTGTTGCCGGTGATGACAAAAGATTTGTTGGCGCAGGCAAAGGCGCGTGTGCCGGAGTTGCCATGGGAGAAAAAGGAACGTTTTGTTCGCGATTATACGATCAGTGATTACGATGCCGGTGTGTTGGCTGATGATTTAGGATTGTCTGCTTATTTTGAAAAAGCGGCACAGGATTCAAAAAAACCAAAAGGGATTGCAAACTGGGTTTTAAATGATCTGTTGAGCGCGTTGTCGGCAGCAAGTTTAACCATCGAGGAATGCCCGATCAATCCGGCGCATCTGGAGGAGTTGGTGAGTCTGGTGGATGCCGGAAAAATCAATAGCAAGCAAGCGAAAGAGGTATTTGCAGAAATGTTCAGTACCGGGAAATCGGCTGCAGTGATTGTGAAGGAAAAAGGCCTGGAACAGGTCAGTGATACGGGTGCCATCGAAGCATTATGTGATGAAGTGATTGCGGCAAATCCTAAGCCCGTGGAAGATTTTAAATCCGGTAACGCTGCATCCCTGAACTTCTTGAAAGGTCAGGTCATGAAACTTTCCAAAGGAAAAGCCAACCCACAAGTCGCAGGCGAAATCTTACAGAAAAAACTAACCGGCGCATAGAGACGGGAAGTGCTGATAGTTAATTACCAATTACCGGGGCGCGTTCTATTAGGGACAGAGCTGTCGCCCGATTAGAGACAGAGCTGTAAGCAAACCTCCGAGCATTCCATTAGGAACAGAGCTGTAGCGTTTCATTAGGGACAGAGTTATACCCCCCTAACGTATTGCTTAGCGAAATAGCAGGAAGGGGATGGTGCAGGTGCGTAATAAGGTGGCGGTGGTGCTGCCAATGAGCAGGTGACGAATGTGCATGTGACCGTAGGCTCCCATTATGAGCAGGTCGATGTTGTTTTTCTCAATTGTCTGACTGATGACTTCGATAGGATGCCCGGGAAGCAGCTCGTACTGGAGAGAAAATCCTGCTGTCTCAAGTTTGGTTTTAGTCGCTGTTATTCCGTCAGAAAGATGCGGAGAACTGCTGCCCACGCTGAGCAGATGAATCTGAGTTCCCTGGAGGAGCGGCTGGGAAATGATGTAATCAATCGCACGAGTTACACTCGGGCCGGCATCGTATGCGATAAGAACTCGCTGAATCGGGTTGAATGTACGCGCAGCTACAAGTACCGGGTGTTTACAAGTCCGCACCACACGTTCAAGATTGGAGCCAAGATGTTTTCGATCAAGTGCTGTATTTTCTCCCCGTTTCCCGATCACCACTAAATCCGCCTGGGTGTCATAAGTTTCAATAGAATCTGCGAGAGAACCATGTTTTTGGTCCGCGATGATTTGATGAATACCAAGCTGAGCAAAATGTTCACGCGCTGTATCCAGAATAATGCGTCCTTTTGCATGTGCGAGTTTTGCTTTTGTGGCTTCAAGCTGCACAAGCTCTTCCATTAATGCGGATTTTGCCCCCAGGCCGATGGCGCCAGTAAGATCCGATGCCTCGGTCGTTTTATGATGCGGATCCACAAGGTGCAACACATGAATAGACGCTTTGAGTTGTTGTGCCGCCCATGCCGCATGGTCATACACGCTAGGCGCATACGCAGAACCATCGGTACAGGCAAGGATGCGGGAGGTGGCTGGATGAGTTTCTGATGGAGTAGTGATGGTAGTCATAGGATTAAAAATAGGGAAAATTAATGGTTATCCTGTTCTTCCATGGCGTCGGGTTTATCATGCTTTGCTAACCGCAGAACAAGCGTTTTACTGGCTTCGTTGAGTCCGACAATTTCTACTTCAGCACCTTCACGACGGAATTTTAAAACAACCCGATCCAATGCGCTGACTGCGGACAAATCCCAGAAATGGGCATTTGTAACATCAATACGCACTTTTTGAAGGATTTCGCGGAAATCAAATGCCTCTCCAAAAGTACTTGCAGAAACAAAAAACAATTGACCGCGTACGTGGTAAGTCCGTTCTTCGCCGGATGGGTCGAGGGTGGAGGTGATAGAAAGAAGCTGTGATACTTTGAATGCAAAAAACAACGCGCTGAGAAGAACACCGGCACCGACCCCCGCAGCAAGGTTGTGGGTGAATACGGTCGTAAGGACCGTAACGAGCATGACGGCACTTGAAGAACGATTATGAATGCGCAGGTTTTTAAAAGAAGACCAGGAAAATGTCCCAATGGAGACCATGATCATAACGGCAACCAGCGCGGCCATCGGGATTTGTGCGGCCCAGTTACCCAGCGAGACACAAAGGATCAGAAGAAGGACTCCGGCAGTAAATGTAGAAAGACGTCCACGACCGCCGGATTTGATATTGATCACCGTCTGACCAATCATCGCACAACCCGCCATTCCGCCCAGGAAGCCGGTCGCTGTGTTCGCAATCCCCTGACCGATACATTCCTTGCTTTTGTCAGAAGTGGTGTCGGTGAAATCATCGACAATAGTGGCGGTCATCAAGGATTCCAGAATTCCGACGATTGCGAGAGGAAGAGAATAAGGGAGGATAATCATGAACGTTTCCCAATTCAGAGGAATGTTCGGGATAAGAAATATGGGAAGTGTGGAAGGAAGGCTCCCCATGGAGCCAACTGTCCGCAGGAGAGGCGTTTCTCCTGAACCCCATCCCATGGCGATCGATAAAATGGTAAGTGAAATAATACAGATGAGCGGAGACGGAACCGCTTTGGTCAAGCGAGGTAAGCCGTAAATAATAATCAGCCCCACCGCAACCAGCGCATACATCAGCCAGCCTTGATTTTTGAATTCAGGAAGCTGCGCCATGAAGATGAGAATGGCCAAAGCATTGACAAAACCGGTCACGACGGAACGCGATACAAATTTCATCAAGGAACCCAGTTTAAAAGCCCCGGCAAGAATTTGAAAAATCCCGGTCAGAACGGTCGCCGCTAACAAATATTGTAACCCATGGTCTTTGACCAATGTGGTCATGAGGAGTGCCATGGCTCCGGTGGCTGCAGAAATCATTCCGGCGCGCGAACCCACAAAGGCAATCACCACGGCTATGCAGAATGAGGCGTAGATTCCAACCTGAGGATCGACCCCGGCAATAATAGAAAAAGCAATTGCTTCAGGGATGAGCGCAAGCGCAACGACAGAACCTGCGACGATATCCCGGAGGGGATTGCCAAACCATTGTTGTTTATAACTGATAGCAGACATGAAAAAATAAAATATAAAATCGCAGGCGCATGGTATCAGAAATGCACCATGGTGACACAGCAAATAGAGATAAAGATTGTTTTAGATGTAAAAGAACAGGGGACCGTTTGAATTTCGGTTTATCGAATGATAACAACGAAAATGCTTTTTTAGGGCAGGTTAACCTGGGGGCCAGGTGAGAGGGCGTTTTCCAAGAATGTGCACATGAAGATGCGGAACCTCTTCCCCGGCGTCAGGACCGTTATTGATCACAATACGAAATCCGGATTCCGTGATACCTTCCTGTTGTGCAATCGTACGTGCAGTCTGGAGGAGATGGCCGAGAATCAGCGTATCTGCATCGGTCGCAGCAGCCAGGCGAGGAATCAGTTTTTTGGGAATAATCAGAATATGCACCGGTGCTTGAGGGGCGATGTCATGAAAAGCCAGACAAATATCGTCTTCATACACGATATTGGCAGGAATTTCCCTGGCGATGATTTTTTGAAAAATGGTCATAAGATTTGTTGAGAAGGTTTCAAAAATGGGGAGAGAGATGGGATTTGAAAAAAAACGCCGGACTCAAATGAGCCCGGCGCCAGTATAGAACCACGTGATTTATTTAGAGAATCCGTAAGTGCCTGTAGCTGGAGTTGCAGGAGCGGAGTCTTGTTTGCTGGCGCATGCGCTCAAACCGAGGCTGGCAACTGCGAAGGCAACAACGGCAATAACTTTAACCAATTTCATAATAGAATTTAATTTTTTAATTTTTATGTGAGTTTCGAATGGAATAAATTCTGGATAGCAAGAAAGACATTCTGGCGATTTCAAATTTACTCCGCACTAAGTTAAGCTAGCATTTTTATAGATTCTCTCAACTGAAATCGTATGAAGAATGAAATTGTTACACAAGGGGAGACGGAATTTGTGAAGAATCGGAATTATCAGGGGAAATGGTAACGGGTGTCCCGACGGAGATGAGGTCAAAAAGTTCCATAATATCCTGATTTCCCATGCGGATACAGCCGTGGCTGGTCGGAGTGCCGAGCTCTTTTTCATGATTCGTGCCATGGATATAGATGAAGCGGTTTTGGGTATTGGCATTGTGAGGATCCAGACCCTGGAGCCAAAGGATACGGGTTGTGATCTGGTCCTCCGGGCTCTCGGGAGAGAATTTTTCCTCTGTGGGAAGACGGCTGCGGAAAACTGTCCCGGGAGGCGCAAGGTCCCCGAATTTTTCAATAATAAGGAAATTCCCAATCGGAGTACGGAAGGAGCCTTCCTCGGAGCCCAGTCCGAATTTGGAGGTCGAAATTTTATATTGGCGTACGAGGGACAGAGGAGAATCGGGGGCGTCGCCGGGAGAAAAAAGCGAAAGTGTTTGGTCTGGAACAGATATTAGAATTTTCATAATAGAAGAGTTGCATAAAAATATCTTTGTGATAAGATGAAACTTTTCGACTATGAGTAAAAACAGGCATGTAGCAATTGTGGGGGCAACTGGAGCAGTAGGAATTGAAATGCTCCGGGTTTTAGAACGGAGAAAATTTCCGTTAAGTAAATTGACATTACTGGCATCTGCCCGTTCTGTTGGGAAGAAACTGCAGTTTCGCGGAGCGGATATTGAGGTCCAGGAATTGACCCATGATTCTTTCAAGGGGGTAGATATTGCGCTTTTCAGTGCGGGTGGAGGGATTTCCAAGGAGTTTGTACCATCTGCGGTGGCTGCAGGAGCAGTGGTGGTGGATAATTCATCGGCTTATCGGATGGATGATTCTGTCCCGTTAATTGTTCCTGAAATCAATGGGGATGAAGTGCAGAAACATCAGGGGATTATAGCGAATCCTAACTGTACGACTGCGATTACTTTGATGGGGCTGTATCCTTTGCATCGGGTTTTTGGGGTGAAACGGATTATTGCCTCCAGTTATCAGGCAGTTTCCGGTTCCGGAGCACAGGGGATGGAAGAACTGGAAACCCAGATTGAAGCGTATTCTGCAGAGAAACCACTGGAGAAAAAAGCGTACCCGCATCAGATTGCTTTTAACGTATTACCGCATGTGGATTCCTTTCTGGATTCCGGTTATACGAAAGAAGAGATGAAAATGCAGAATGAAGGGCGTCGGATTATGCGCCATTCCACGTTTCGTGCCTCTGTGACATGTGTACGTGTGCCCGTGTTTCGCGCACATTCGGTGGCGGTGACTGCAGAGTTCAAACGTCCGGTTTCTGTACAGGAAGCCAGAAAAGTCTTGCTGGATACACCGGGAATCAAAATTGTGGATGACCCCGCGACAAATACCTATCCGCTGCCAT
Source organism: uncultured Chthoniobacterales bacterium (assembly GCA_934667795.1). GTDB lineage: Bacteria > Verrucomicrobiota > Verrucomicrobiia > Chthoniobacterales > CAKUMP01 > CAKUMP01. The sequence continues at coordinate 5,696 of CAKUMP010000105.1, forward strand.
TGAATTGCGCAGGACAGGACGATTGCCAGATTGGACGAATCCGTCTGGATTGTGCATTTGAAAATGGGTTGTCCTTCTGGATTTGCGGAGACCAGTTACTGAAAGGCGCCGCATTAAATGCGGTTCAGATAGCAGAACTGCTGTAAAGCAGGGAGTTGGGGGGCAGTCGGCAGAAAAGGACCTTTTTTCACGAAAGAACACCAAGGGAGCAAAGGCTTATTAAAGTTTTTTGTGCGTGAGCCGTTTGAGTTAGCAGAGAGTATTTGTTATCTCGAAAGGCGGTCGAGAGCTTTTTGGACAAAGCTTTGTTCGTCGGGATTGAGGTCGGGGGAGTCTTTTATTTCCAGAAATTTCTGGAGTGCGAGACGAGGCTGGGCGTTAGAGGAATAGGCCTGGGCGAGATACATTTTGTAACTTGCCGTGGGAAGGTTTTTTTCTGTGGCCATCGCGATGAGTTTATTGAGAGTCTGGATTTCCTCCTTGTAGTCATGAGAAGCATGACAGATTTTCGCGTGGAGAAATAAATAAAGGGGTTGATCCGGGACCAGGTGGAGGAGGCGAGAACTGTGCTGATATGCTTTTGAGGCATCTCGAAGGCGATAGCTGGCATCTGCAGCCAGATAAAGGGCATTAGGTGCGTCTGGTTGCTCCTGCAGGATGCGTTGCGTGATTTCGGCAACGCGATGCCAGTTTCCATTTGCGGCAGCGAGAGAAGCGATTCCGAGGAGGGCAGGCGGATGATCGGTACGAATGCTCAGTGCTTTGTCATATTGAGATTGTGCGAGGGAATTCTGACGGATTCCATGCAGCCGGGTTCCGAGGTGGGTATAGAAATCGGCTTTTTGTTCCGGCGAGGAGAGAGCGTTGATAAAAGGAGTCAACTCCTCCAGAGATGCCGGAGACCATGTCTTGGGAGCATTGCGGAGGAAAACGTAATGAGCATCATCGAGGTAAACCAGCGGCCAATCATTGGATTCGAGTAAATGATCGAGAAGAATACGGCTGCGGGCGGGTGGACCCGAAAGAATAATGAGATCGTTTCGGTTCTGACGATCGAGTTTGCGGAATTCGGATGAAGAAACGAGTGCAAGATCAGGTAAAACAAAACATTCTCCCGGGAGTTTGGACGAAAGAGGCGCGAGATCATCGGTAATTGCGATACGTGAAATGGAAGAAAGGGGAACAGATTCCTGTTGTAACCAGTTTTTTAAAGGAGCGGAAATTTCTGTTGGAGGCGGATTTTCCTGGCGATCACAGCTCATGAGCAGGAGAAAAATGGAAAAAATCAGGGTTTTGGATAATAATTGCATAAAAAAACTATAAAAAATGATTTTCCTGCTTGTCATGGAAAAAGTTTCTCTCTATATTTTTCATCTCACATCCGAAACGGGATGATAGCTCAATGGTAGAGCAGCGCCCTTTTAAGGCGTTGGTTCTGGGTTCGAGTCCCAGTCATCCCATTTCGGATTTTTTCGTGTCTGTATGGTGTCTATTTCGTGTCGATATAGCATCGTAGCTGGAGTGATTTGTCGGTATTTTGGAAACCTTTGCAAGCTCGAAATTAAAGAGTGCGCTGACACTAATCGGGCGACATGTCGCCAACCCCATCATAAACCCACCTCCCCAAAGTCCCCGGCGGCGCGCACAGGGCAAAAAAAAACGCGCGGCAATGGGATGCCGCGCGTTTTTGGAGGTACTTTATGAATTAGATCGCCCGATACCGTGATAGGTGAACCCGAGTTCGGTCATCGTTTTTGGGTCGAAAAGGTTGCGTCCGTCAAAGATCAGTGGGGTATGCATTTTTTCTTTTACTACGCCGAGATCGACATTATCGAATTCGCTCCATTCTGTCAGGAGGAGGAGTGCTTCTGCATCTTCCACCGCAGCAAGCGGAGAATCGACGAGTTCTGCGCCTTCGATCAGCGAGAGTTCCCGTACCTTATCCATTCCCTTGGGGTCATAGG
>CAKUMP010000106.1 GCA_934667795.1 uncultured Chthoniobacterales bacterium
CAATTGACCAGGGGTTCCCGCCGGCATGGGGCGGGGAAAATGTCATGAAAACCTGGCTGGACTGGATCGCTCGGGGAATCGTTTCTCCGGAATTTCATACGCGCTTGCATCACACCCATCCCACCCGGTGGTTGAGTCTGCTTCGTGAAAATTCTCCTGAAGGAGAAGAAGCCAGAAAGCGATTTGATCAGGAAATTTACTGGCGAGGCAAGCATGATCCTGAATACGCGGACATGTCGCCTTTCATGATGAACGAATGGTTTGTGCCTGCGCTGAAAACTTTCCAACGGCTTTTTGGATCTTTGCCCAATGCAGCCATTACGTCTGATGCCACACCGCTGACAGAAGTCATCTGGGCAGCCAATGGGATCCAGAGTTTTTGTTTAAGAAACTTCAGCATTCCCGGTGGAGAACCCATTGTGTATCATACCAAGCCCTGGAACAACCAGGATCCTTCTACTCCCATGGGGGCATGGAATCCACAAACAGATATCGTTTATCTCAACCGTAATATCTTTTTCGAACCCGCTTTTGATGCTTCTTACTCCTTCGAGAAAACAATGGAACATATTCATGCGGTCTGGGAAAGAAACGAACCTGCGGTTGTCAGTTCACATCGACTAAATTACGCTTCCTGGGATCCAGAACTCACAAACCGTGGTTTCACAGAACTCGAACGACTCCTCAAGGAGGTAAGTCAGACAAAAAATGTCCGTTTCTTTTCCACCCGCGAAATTGCCGATGTCTATCGGCAAGGCTTCGCCACTCGACAGGGGCAACAACGTCTTTTTTCTTAATCCCGTTTCATGCAAAATCTTTTATCACAGGAAATCCGTCCTCTGAAAGAGGAGGAATATTCGTCTCTTCTGCTTTGGTTAAATGCTCTTTTTGGGCGTGCTGACACGCCGTTTTTCCAGGAACATTATGCACATGTTCTAAGCGATCAGAAAAAGGTATCTCAAACTTCTCTGATTTTGAAACAGGACAATCAATACCTTGCACACATCGGGGTTTATCCCATGGTGTTAAAAACGTCTATTGGAAACTTGCCTGTTTCCGGTATTGGACAAGTTGCGGTAGATCCTCAGTCACGGGGGCGGGGGCTCGCACAGAAGCTCATGCAAGAAGCTCATGCTCTGGCACTCCGACAAGGAAGCGTCGCTTGTTTTTTAGGAGGAAATCGATCGCTCTATGGAAAGTCCGGTTATGAGATTTGCGGGATGCACTATCAATGGCTCTGGGACCGCTACCGGCATCCGCAAACAATTAACGTTCGCAAAATCACGTCCGCTGACTTTGAGCACTATTTCGAACAATGGCATCAACGTCCTTATGGAGTCCTTTGGCCCGAGGACACCTTTCGTCAAATTCTTTGTCGCCCCGACTGGGAACATTGGATCACCGAATCTGAATCCCCTGCCATCGCTTCAGTCAAAGTCATGCCGACCCAGACAAGCGTCGATGTCTATGCCGGTCCTACTTCCTCATTTATCCCGCTGATCAACACGCTCTGTAAACATTATGAGCGCTCCTGTTATGTTCGTCACGAAAGCGGAAACTCATTTTTCCATTCCATGATGATTTCCACTGGAATGGATATCACACGCAAAATGCAAGGCATGATGAAAATCCTGAATGCCCAGGCGATTCTCACGCTGGCTCAAAAATCAGGACATGATTTATCCGGTATGAGCGAATTGTTCACCATTCGTAATACCGAGTTTTCACCCGACAAAGAAGCCGTTTCTTTACAGAGAATTGCAACCCGCAAACTTTTTGGTGATCCATTCGATCAATTCCAGAGCAATTCCATTTCCTGGAATATCGAACAGATTTCGTATATTTAAATGCCGGGCGCGCTGACGTCCCCGTCGGCAGACTCCTCTTGCTGGGTACGCTGACGTCCCCGTCGGCGAAATACGAAGAAAAATTTATCTCTTGTTCAAGCCCATGAAAATCAGCGTTTATTTACGGATCGATTCTCCTGTTTTTTATCCGCAGATTAACGCAGAATAGCGCGAAGCGAAATAGCCTGTCTAATATTCTTATCAAACAAAAACAGGCATTTACACAGATTATTCCTGAAATTTTAATGATTTATTACTGTCTCCAACCCCAATCCAAGTACACGCAAATTTAAGCCATGAACCAAAAGTTTTTTCTTCTTATTCTTCCTAAAAAAATCTGCGTTAATCTGCGTTAATCTGCGGATACCTTTCTGTTTTGAACTAAGGGGAGTATGAAAATGAAATCTGTTCTAAATAGTCCTTAAATGTCCGTCAATTCAAGATTCCTTGTTCAATTTATTTTTATTTTGGACAGCAGTGATTTTTTATCATTCAATTTCCGCATTCTTCCGCGGCCTATAGGAATCTTTCGCACGTCCATTTCGTTGCAATCCAAAGCGGCGGGAACCGCCACACTCCAAATTGTCTCTTTCTATGAATTATTATTTTGTTTTTGAAGGTTCTTTGGTAAGGTGCTTGGATAAACTTTCCCTTATTAAGAGACAAAATTTGAACCATGACAAGTATCCAGCAACGCGCAGCTCTTCAACGCCAAATCTGGCAGATTGCCAATGACGTCCGAGGTTCCGTCGATGGTTGGGATACCCGTGAGGTGATTAATATCTCCAAACTGAATGCGGAGTTGAAAACTACCGTCGCACGAATCGACCAGCTACGGACGGAGATCGATACCATCGTGGAGGAAATCGAGGGAAAGGAAGTGAACGCATGAGCGATATCATCCTATACACCACCGATGACGGAGCGACCAAAATCGATCTCCGACTGGAAAATGGCACGGTCTGGCTCTCCCAACTTCAGATTGCGGAGCTGTTTCAAGCCACCAAGCAGAACATCTCGCTCCATCTCAAGAACATCTTTGAGGAAGGGGAACTCACCCCGGAGGCAACTGTCAAGGAATCCTTGACAGTTCAAACCGAAGGAACGCGCCAGGTCCGACGCACCATCACCCTATACAATCTGGATATGATTCTCGCCCTTGGCTACCGCGTCCGCTCGGTGCGTGGAGTGCAGTTCCGCCGCTGGGCATCTACGGTGCTCAAGGAATATCTGGAAAAAGGCTTCGCTCTCAATGACGAGAGACTGAAAAATCTCGGTGGTGGCAATTACTGGAAGGAACTCCTCGACCGTATTCGTGACATCCGCTCCAGCGAAAAAGTCATGTATCGCCAAGTGCTGGATCTTTATGCCACCGCGAGTGATTACAACCCAAGCAGCGAAGAGAGCCTCACCTTCTTCAAAATCGTCCAAAACAAACTGCACTACGCCGCACACGGACATACCGCCAGCGAAGTAATTTACCTGCGTGTCGATCACAACAAGCCCTTCGCCGGCCTGAGCAATTTCAAAGGTGGCCAGCCCACGCAGGCCGAGGCCATGATCGCCAAAAACTACCTGAGCGAAACAGAACTGCGGGTGCTAAATAATCTCGTTTCCGCCTATTTTGATTTGGCCGAACTCAATGCCATCGAACAACGCGAAATGCGCATGGCAGATTATGTGCGCGAGCTGGATTCCATCCTGAAATCGACAGGCCGCAAACTTCTGGAAAACGCGGGAAAAATCTCCAGCACCCAAGCCAAAGAGAAGGCCAAACTGGAGTTGGGAAAATACAAAGCCAAAACACTGGCTCCTGTGGAAAAAGAATATCTGAAGACCATTGCTTCACTCGAAAAAATGGCCAAAGCGGAGAGCCGTAAAAAGGGTGGCAAGCCATGAGCGAGCGAGAACTTTTGAAACCACGAATATCCACGAATTATAATTTTTAAACGGATTTAGACCAGATAAGAGATAAAGCAAATGTAATCGAGGTATTTGTCGAAAGATTCAAAGGCATAGGCAGATCTCTTTTTAACTCAAAATGAGAGCGAGGGTTAATGATTGACCTCCTCCCCAAGAGCTTTATCTTACAAAGAGCAACATTGATTCATCTATTTTTCAATTTATTCTTATGAAATTTCAATTCTCTCCATCAGAAAACCATAAATCTTTAATTTCCAAAATTGACCCGACACATCGATTTGCCGGGGATCAGGTAAAAAGATGGCAAAATAAATTGCGGAAGAAGCTTCATGAATTATTAGGAATGCAACATTTCCCGGAAGAACGTTGCGATTTAAAGCCACGCGAACTCTGGTCGAAAAAGCATCGATTGGGAACGATTCAGAAAATAGTTTTTCGTTCTGAAGAAGGTGCCGATGTGCCTGCTTTTGTTTGTTTACCTAAAAATGCCAAACCTCCCTATACGTTTATGATTTGTTTGCAGGGGCATAGCACGGGGATGCATGTTTCGCTCGGGGTGCAACGCGACAATAACAATCGCAAAATGGAAGTACAAGGTGATCGCAATTTTGCTATACGCTGCATGGAAGAAGGCATTGCCGCACTTTGTATTGAACAACGTTCGTTTGGCGAGCGCCGTGAACTCGTCCAGGAACGGGTCAGTACGCATGGGTGTCATGATGCCACGATGCGCGCCCTTTTATTGGGACGTACGCTCGCAGGAGAGCGTGTTTTTGATGTGGATCGCGGCATTGATTATCTCGCTACGCGCGGAGATGTGGACATGGATCGCATTGGAGTGATGGGAAATTCCGGTGGAGGAACTATTACGATTTACTCCGCAGCATTGCTCCCACGTGTTGCTTTCGCCATGCCATCCTGTTCGTTTTGTACTTATACAGATTCCATTGCAACGATTTATCACTGCGCAGATAACTATATTCCGGGAATTTTACAATATGCGGACATGGGTGATATTCTGGGTCTCTTCGCTCCAAAACCTGTTGTCGTCGTCAATGGAAAAGAAGATGCCATTTTCCCGATTAAAGCTGCGCGTAAGGAATTTCGTCATCTGCAATCGATCTACGATGCAGCGAAAGCGAAAGACCAATGCAAACTGGTTGTCGGTCCGGAAGGGCATCGCTTCTACGCAGACGCCGCATGGCCGGTTCTCCAAAAACTCTTGAAGAAAATTTAAAAGAATAATCTGCGTCAATCTGCGGATCCTTTCTCTTATTTTCCGAGTTTATGGATAAGTTAACGCCTATGGCCGTTACCCTGGTCTGACATAGGTTGCTCCTTCAGGGTGTCAGGGCGCTTTTACCAGACTGACGCGTTCTACATAAATAGCATCGGTGTCGCCTTACAACTTCGGAAACGAGGATCTATCTGGGAAAAGCTTGAGGAAACGATTGCAAGAAAAGAGCTGCAAGGGATTATTGCAATCACCCCCGATGCTATTGCCGTGCCCTGGCTGGAGCATCTGAATGTTCCGGTATCGTATTTTACCTCCTTGAATCGGGATACGGATGTATCAACAGATTCCAGACAATTTATGCGTTTGAGTATTGAGCATCTTTATCAGCATGGGTGCAAAAACATGGCCTTGCTTCTCGGATATAGAACCGTGCATATAAAAGAAGCATTTCTGGAAGTTTGTAATGATCTGGGGTTAAAAGTTCCGCGCAGTCATTTGATATATCCCTCGGATTTTCTGGATTTAAATTTATTGAAACATTGGGGGTACGAGCAATTTACGAAACTGATCAAAAGCGCGAATCGTCCGGATGGGTTTGTGATTTATGATGACGTCATTGCACGTGGGGCTATTATGGGAGCGCTTGCGACACAAGTGGATATTCCAAACGAAGTAAAGCTTGTCATTCAAAGTTGTGCCGAGATTCCATTTTTATGTCCACTCCCCGCTTCGTTTGTGGAGTGCAGTTGTGCGGAAGTTGCGGCTGCAATCTTCCAGCAATTGCAACGTCTGTTCCGAGGTGAGCCGACAAAAAAAATCTTTTTACCGTATCGCCATGCCTTGCGGTGAAGGGACATGAGAGCGGTGACACGCCCTACCCGTTACCCACATTTTCTCAGTTCAAAATCGACGTTTATGTACGGATCGATTCTCCTGTTTTTTATCCGCAGATTAACGCAGATTGACGCAGATTATTCTTGTAAATTTTAATGATTTATCACTGTGTCCAAACCCAATCTGAATAAACATAAACTGGATCCATGAAACAAACACTCTTTAACTTTTTTGATTCAGATTTCCCATTCCTATCCAAAAAAATCTGTGTTAATCTGCGTTAATCTGCGGATCCTTTTAGACGTTAATCTGTGGATCAAAATACCAGGAGATCGGCGGAAACAAGCAAGCCATTCCCTAAAGCATCATTTTTAAAGGCTTTCTTTTATATGCGTAATATTTGTGGGTAACGGACAGGACGTGTCATCGCACCCTTAAATACGTTTGATGTGGATGCTGGAAAACCACCCTTGGGCGGGGTCTCTGAAAGCTATGAACGGGACTACACCTTCGGTGAAAAAATATGCATTGTCATCTACCCATTCCAGATACACCCAGCCATCCTGCAGCACGCGAAACTTTAGTCGTCCTTCTTCCTGTGGTTGGATTTCGAGTGTAATCGTGGCGAAGTCTCCGACAGGTGGATGGAATCCTTTTTCCGTATAATGCAAACGGGCATGTTCTGTGGTGCCTTTGAAAAACTGTGCGTAGCTGTTCTGGAAATCCAGATAATACATTTCTCCCACAATTTTCCCATTCAGATTCGCGAAGCCTACCCGAATATAGCGTTCTTCTGTTTTTTGAAATGTAATTTCCATCATCACCCCATGTCCCATTTCCAATGCTTCTGCCAAACCGACATACGGCAGCGAAACAGCATCATCCCCTTTGTAATTTGCAGAAAACACACGCACTCCCCCTTCTTCACTGATAATCACCTGGGAATCTGCTCCATCATACATTTTCCATTTTCCAGAACTCACAATCGAATCGCCAAGCTCGTAATCCGACCAATCTTCATGAAGCACATCCTCCGCATTTGCCAAGGAAAACATCCAGACCATACACACCCCTACACTTCGTAATATTTGCTTTTTCATAATAGTTTTCAATAAACGACTAAAAACGTCTTTTTCTTTTCAAAGTCGAACCACAAGACTCACGGACAATTAATTCTCCAGGCACATTTATCAACTGATTATGCGCATCTGGTTTTTCTCCTTCGATGAGGCGGAACAACCATTCCACTGCTGTTTTTGCCAGAAGTTCTGCATCCTGCAATATGGTCGTGATACTCGGACAAATATGTTCACCTACCACCATTCCATCGAATCCCACCACCGCAATATCTTTGGGCACATTCACTCCTGCTCTCTGCAAATGTCCGATAGCGCCCAGCGCCCAGTTATCATTACTGCAGAGCACCGCGTCCGGAAGTTTTTTGAATGACAACAATTCCTCGGCAAGAAGGCTTCCGGCATAATAGATATCAGACCTTGTGTGATCCGCCTGCTGTCGCCAGTCCACATGCAGAATTTTATAATTTTTAAGACAAGCGTCTTTTACTCCTTGATAGAACCCCGCCAGACGTTCGCTATTGGTCCAGTTTAAATGTTCTTTTTCACTTTTTAAAACTGCTGGGGCTGTATAAAATAATTTTTTATGACCTGATTTTACTAAATGACAAACCAGGTCATACACCCCCTTCCGATGATCCGTCGTCACGCAAGGAAATGGGGGAAGTCCACCTCCGGGCATCGCCACCACCGGGATCCCTGCTTTTGTTAATTTTTGTAGCAACGGGTATTCGC
>CAKUMP010000107.1 GCA_934667795.1 uncultured Chthoniobacterales bacterium
ATCACGTGATATTGGCAGATTTCTTTATTTGTTCAAACGTTTTCTTGTAGCTTTTCCTGTTGCTGCGGAAGTGTAATCAGGACTTTATCTACGCGTTGGCCATCCATATCAATTACTTCAAAACGGAACCCCTGAAACTCCAGTATCTCGCCTTCCTTTGGCAGATACCCTAATTGGACACAAATAAACCCACCCAGCGTGGCATATCGTCTTTCCTCTTCCTCGCTGACATCAAATCCAGGCAAATTTTCTTCCAATTCCACAATTCCAACCAGCGCGTCCACTAAAAGCGTCCCATCTTCTCTCTTCACAAACAGTGGGGCGTCCTCTCCGGAGGTTCCCGGCAATTCTCCCACAATGGCTTCCATCAGGTCATTAATCGTAACCAAACCGCATATCCCGCCAAACTCATTAATAACCAGCGCAATGTGACGACGGTTTTCCTTAAAGGTTTCCAGAAGCAGGATAGCGGATTGTAATTCCGGCACCATCAGCACCGGCATTGCCAAATCACGCATTTTTGTCGATACACCTGCTGCCAGGTTCGCATAAATACTTTTGACCGAAACGATTCCCAGGATTTCGTCCATCTGTTTTTCGTACACAGGAAAATACGAATGGTTACTGACCACGATTTTACGCCACACTTCTGTATGCGACTCTTCGGCTTCAAACCCGACCATTCGTGGACGCGGAGTCATAATATCTCCCACGCTCAAACGATCCAGTGCCAGCACGCTTTGCACCATCTCGCTTTCAACAGGATACACGACTCCGGCACGCAACCCTTCCTGTACCAGTCCGGAAATTTCATCTTCCGTCACGCTCGACTTATTGTCATCCCGAATCCCTAAAATCCGTAAAAGAAATGTGGTAGAAAAACTTAGAAGACTAACCGCCGGTTTTGCCAGTCTGGAAAGCTGATTCATCGGACGCGCCATCAACGCAGCAACTTGCTCCGCATGATTTAATCCCACCCGTTTCGGGACGAGTTCCCCAATAACAAGAGAGAAAAAAGTGATAAAAAGCACCACAAGTCCCAATCCAATCTGGTCCGCATATTGTCCGATAAAAGGAACATTTCGTACCCAGTCCGCAAGATTATCGGATAGCCTTGCTCCCCCAAGAGCACCTGCAAAAATACCAATCAAGGTAATACCAATTTGCACGGTGGGGAAAAACTGATCCGGAGATTCCGCCAGTTTCAATGCAGCGGCTGCCCGTTTATCTCCTCTTTCCGCCTTTGATCTTAGTTTTGCTTTCTTGGCTGCGACAACCGCAATTTCCGTCATTGCAAATACCCCGTTCGCTATCAAAAGCAACAGGATTATCGCGATCTCAACACTTATTTCACTCATGAATACCACCCATATATGCGTGTTCTTTTAAAAAGTACCATCTTTAATTTATGCATTTTCACCAAAAGTGCTAAAAGAAACCGGATGGAGAAAAACCATGTCACGTTTTCCTGTCAAAAGCGCCCTTGAAACTGCACAATAAGTCCAATCTCTTCCTCCACAATTCCGATATCAAGGTGACAAAAAGGGATATTTTCTCCAGAAGGCACTTTTTGATACGCAGGCTCTCTCCAATCCTGCCCAAATACACGCCCGATATACTCTGTCAGCGTTTGAAGAGGATCCACGACGGTGACTAAAAAATAATTGGGGTCATCTGAATCCAGTAAAGACTGTTTTAAATGATAGCGAAGCTCTCCAAGCAACCACCCCGAGGTAGAAGTCACAAATAAATCCTGGTAGGAAGGACGAGCCACCCAGCTTTCAAATCCAAATTCCCAGACTAAAGAAGCACCCGTACTGAATAAAAATGATTCAAACGGTTTAAATCCCTGACTCCGGGCACGCAAATAAGTTTCGGATCCCCATAACGGGTGAGCAACATAGTTATAATACCAGCTATCATCATCAAAATGAGGACCGTGTTTGAAGCCATCCAGAAAGTGATCCACATGCGGTTTATAGAATCCGGTTTCACTGCGCGACAGAGAACTGAGGGAAATAATCCCGACCATTTGCCAACTTAATACATACTGTACCGGATAAGCGAAACTTGGCTTGAATCCCGCCTCTTCCACTCTCCATATCTGCTTGGATTTTGTGGTTTTCCATCCGGAATCGTTCAAAGTAAGAATACCTGCCTGTCCCACATCCCCCCCTCCAAAAAAAATGCCAATACTCCCTAATATCCCAAAAAAGAATTTTTTAATCTGACAATTCACCCCGCAACTATAGGTTTAATCTCCTTTTAAACAAGTTTCATCGTTAAAAATAGAGAAAATCCTGGGAGAACCTCTTACAATCAGTCCCCTTCCGGGGTTTCCGACTGATAATATTCGGCGTCAATCGTCCGTTTTCCGGTAAGCCATTGCTGGACAGCACCTGCTGCTCGAAGGGTAGTACGTTTGGTTGATTCTCCCACCCGTTCCAGAGTATCCTGTGAGCGACCAAGAAACCCACCATCTTCAGAGGAATTTCCCGTGGAGGTCCCGGAAGCATCACTATTAAACGTGCTTCCTCCCCCGGCAACCATCCCACCCGTCCCGAGCACCACTCCCGTATCAGCCGCAATCCGCACCACCCCACGCGATTTTCCTTCCAGAGAAAGCAGGGTGGTTGTCCAGACCGGCGTTCCCTGGGCATCTGCGGAGCGAAGTTCATAGGACAAAGAATCAAACCCGATTTTATCTGCCATCGCCTGCTGATTCGCAACCGTAAAGGCACCATCTGAATCCAGATTCAATCGCTCAAGTTGAATTAAAACTGTCGGACGGTCTTCTTCAGGAAATCGCACCGGTGTACGTTCGGAAAGAATCCCCCCACCGGAAATTTCAAATTCACGGAATCCTCCACGTGCAGCCACATCCTCTACATACACTTTCCATACCAGCGGCTGGGGCGTCCCCGCTTCGCCACTCACCAGTAAAAGACGTTTAACTGTTTCTGTTCCTCGTTGTTCTGAAAGTACTTTCACCGCCTCATACGCCGTCCCCTGTGCCCATAAATGACCGCTCACAGCAAAAAAACCAACCATCATCCAAAATTGTAATGCTTTTCTCATCATTATTATAGATTTACAAAACCACGAAATGTTCAATGTTTCAACCGTAAAAACTGCAGGAGTGCCCACGAGGATACCGACGCGCCCAACTTGTAGGGGCGAATTGCGTTCGCCCATGGGAGGCAGGACATTTGAATGGCTCTGATGTCGAAGATGTTTTCCCACCACACGGAAAGAATTTGGAGTGTGGGGGTTATTTAGGGGTCTGTCCCTAATGGGGGCTTCCCACCACGCGGGAAGAATTTGGAGTGCGGGGCTCTGCACCGCTTTGGTTCGAACGACGTTTGAGTTTCGCCAGGCAATGGTTGCCCGTACATCCCATGCGTTATGATCCAAAGCGGCGGAAACCGCCGCACTCCAAATACGCCACATTCGATTCGGGAAACAAGAGACATCGCACTCGACACCCCCAGCAAGAAAAGTTGCGCAAAAAATGGACATCTTCTATAATAGAGGATTATGGCAATTGAATGTGAGCAAACTCTCTCGGACTCTATAGAAGAGTTGCAGCGATCCCTGTCGATTTACAAGGGGTTGGTGGAAGTGGGCTCCCTGCTGCACGGCATTCTGGAGTTTCGTCCATTATTGCGCGCTATTCTGAATGTTGCCAGGCGCGTGGTCGAAGCAGAAGCGGCCTCCCTGTTTTTGATCAACCCCCAAACCCAGAACCTGGAACTCGTGGTGGCCAGTGGCCCCAATGGAGAAGCCAGCGAGTTTTCTATTGTGATTCCAAAAGAAAAAGGGATCGCCGGCTGGGTCTTTTCTCATAACGAAAGCGTTCTGGTCAATGACGCCTATAACGATCCTCGCTTTTTAGTCAAAGTAGATATGAAAAGCGGCTTTCGTACCCGTTCCATTCTTTGCTCCCCCTTAGTATATGAAGGCACCCCCATCGGAGTGCTTCAATTACTCAATGCACGAAATCAAAAAAACTTCCAATCTACCGATCTGGAAGCGCTGGATGCTTACGCGTCGATGTGCGCGATTGCAATCGACCGGATCCAAAACCTGGAAAAACAAAAGCAGCAGGAAAAGTTGAACCAGGAATTAGCGCTTGCCAGCGAAATTCAAAGAAGCTTTTTGCCTGCCACCCTTCCGCAATCGGACGCTTTTGAATATGCCTACCATTACCGCCCGGCGCATAATATTGGAGGAGATTTTTACGATCTCCTGGAAGTAAATGAAGCCACACAATATTTTGTCATCGGAGATGTTTCAGGAAAAGGGATTCCTGCTGCGTTGCAGATGGCGCAATGCCTGAACCATTTGCGGATGATTTTATTACGAAACCCGTCCCCGGAAGTGGCGCTTCAGCGCTGGCAGGATTCTTCCGGACAAAAATGCCTTCATCAGGCATTTATTACCGCCATCATTGGGCGCGTTCATTTAAAATCGCAAAAAATTGAAATGGCACTCGCTGGGCATCCTCCCCCCATTTTAAAATGTGCTGACGGACGGGCGGAAGAGGTCCAAATGCCCGGAGTTCCCCCCGTGGGCGTGCCCTGGTCCTCAACTCCTGCCCGTTTCGAATGTCAACTCGCTCCCGGAGAGCACCTTTTGTTCTATACAGACGGACTGGAAGAATCTTTTAACCCGCAACGGGAGATTTTTGGCAGCAAAAAAATCCTTCACACACTGCAGCAACTGCCCCCCTCCCCTCGAAACTCCATTCAGGCACTTGTCGCAGCAGAAGCCGCTCATCGCGGGGACGCCCCGCCTAACGACGATCTCACTTTATTGTGCATTGGACGAAAATAATGCGAAAATGACGTACTCCATAGAAATCAAAAGCAATCCCAAAAATATGCAGTTGCTACGTGACTTTCTCCGTCCGCTGCTGGATGCCACTCCTTTGGAACAAGAATCCCGGCTCTTTGTCCTGCTCGGGGTCGATGAAGCCTGCACGAATATCATTCGCTACGCCTACCATCACGAATCCAACCATATTATCCGTATTTTCATTTCCATTTTTCCCCAACACCTGCTTATTCATATTCGCGATTTCGGCTCCCCCATCAATCCTCAAACCATTTCTCCAAGAGACCTCGACGACATCCGCCCGGGCGGACTCGGTATCCACTTTATCCAATCCACTTTCGATTCTGTCGAATATTCCCCCAAAAAATACGGAACTTCTCTCGTTCTTACAAAAAATTTCCAAAAAAATTAAAAAAATGACAGAAACTTGCGAGTTTTTGTCTTTGCGGCTTGCGACAACGCGCTAAAACGGTTAGGGATAGAAAACATTATGAAAAAAATCGAGGCGATAATCAAACCGTTCAAAATGGAAGATGTCAAAGAAGCCTTAGCCGAAATCGGCGTTGAAGGCATGACGGTCACTGAAGTCAAAGGATTCGGCCGCCAAAAAGGCCATACTGAAATTTATCGCGGAAGCGAATATACCGTCGATTTCCTCCCAAAAGTAAAATTCGAAATCGTCCTGCCGGATGATCTGGCATCCAAGGCGGTCGAAGTGATCGTTGCATCCGCTCGTACCGGAAAAATCGGTGACGGGAAAGTTTTCGTTTTACCTATCGAAGAAGCAATCCGTATCAGAACGGAAGAACGCGGCGATAATGCAATCTAACGCATCCGCCCGGCGTCCCAGCTTTTTTAACTTCCCGGCATTTAATTTTCACACCCATTTCGGGGGAATCTCCGGAAAGGTTATTTCCTTTCCAGCGCTTCTTGTCTTTAACGTGTATCCCTAAATATGGATTGGTGGCATGCTTTGATTTTGGGTCTTGTGGAAGGGCTAACGGAATACCTGCCCGTCAGTTCCACCGGACATTTACTTTTTACACAACGTTTATTAGGGATCCCTCAAAGTGAAGTTGCAGATGCATTCGCGATTTGTATTCAGGCGGGTGCCATTGTCGCGGTGCTCGGGCTTTATTTTCGACGCGTCAAGGATATGGCGCTGGGAGTGGTCGGGAAAAACCCAAATGGACTTAAATTGGCAATTCTTCTGGTCGTTGCTTTTTTACCGGCTGTCGCTGGTGGGCTATTTCTGGAAGAACCAATCAAAACCTATTTATTTGGAGGAGAAAAATGGGGACTCTGGCCAATTGTGATCGCCTGGCTCGTCGGAGGAATCGCTATTCTAGGCGTTTCTTTTTACCGTAAGGCTCATCAGAAATCTCCAAGGACCGGACTCGACCTCCAGGATCTCACTTTCCGAATGGCTCTGATTATCGGAATTTTTCAATGCGTCGCAATGTGGCCAGGAACAAGCCGCAGTTTGATGACGATTATTTCGGGTGTGCTCGTCGGGCTTTCACTACCGGCCGCTGTGGAATTCAGTTTCTTGCTCGGCGTGATTACGTTGGGAGCAGCGACCTGCAAGGATGCAGTCGAATTCGGGCCTAAAATGCTGGAAGCGTATGGCGCAACCAACCTTTTTCTCGGTTTTATCGCTGCCTGGCTCTCCGCAGTTCTGGCAGTTCGATGGATGGTCGCCTACCTCAACCGCAACGGCATGGCCGTTTTCGGCTACTACCGTATCCTGATCGGTATTCTCGCAACTTTCTATTTATTATACGGGATCCCTTGACGTCATTCTGCATCCCTTTATATCCTGAACCCCGGATCATTTCCTTAATGAAAATTTCCTGAAGTAAACTTTAACTCCAAATTTATAAAAAATATGTCCGCAGAAAGTGTTATTCCTGATTTGCAAGCCACGGTTTTATGTGAAGATATCCGCCAGGAAATCAATGGCATGCAAACATTAGTCGGCGTTCTTAGCGCTATCCCCACCCCACAACTGCCAGTTCGCTTGATCAAACTCTGCCTCTGGACCCGCTGGGTTTGCGGACAAGGGACGTTTAAACAAACGGCTCGTATTTTCACCCCACAAGACGCCTCAACTCTGGCAGAAAGTACGATCGAGTTCACTTTGCGGGATGAAGCCGCGACCGCGACCAATGTGCAGTTTTTTGGGGGTCTTCAATTTGAACAACCCGGGCTCTATCATATTGAAGTTCTGGTCGAAGATGTTTTCAAATTACGTTTCCCAATCCCCGTGGTAGTGATACAACAACAAAATCCCAAGTAATTTTCTTCGATACCACATGCCGGTTGATTTCCCCGTCCCCGTCCAGGTTGTAAAATGTCCCTGTCGATCAAAATTCACCCTTTATCTCCCCAATTTTGACTTGTCGAAATCCTCATTCCGACTTACATTTTCCATTCTCATCCATTTTCAGCGCCCATAGCTCAGTGGATAGAGCAACGGATTTCTAATCCGTGGGTCGCAGGTTCGAACCCTGCTGGGCGCATTTTTGCCTGATTTGTCGCCGTCACTCTGCGCATCACCTTGATAGGGAATTAATTGCGAATTCCGCGGTTAATCTGTGTGGTTTCACGCCAAGTACGCCAAGGTCGCCAAGGTCGCAAAGGGTTTATAAAAAACAGAAGTTCTTCTTCGTAACTTCGGGTCTTGCAGGTGAAATAAAACGGTCACAGGTTGTCCTAATAAACGTAGTTCATTCAAACAAACATGATTAGAAAGGGTTAAGTTTAAGTACCCCCCAATTACGGGGGAT
>CAKUMP010000108.1 GCA_934667795.1 uncultured Chthoniobacterales bacterium
GTCCTGTATATGGCGGAGTTTTACGGGATTCTTGTGTTTATGCTGGGGAATTTTGTGAATGCGCACCCGGTGGACCGGGAGAGTCCGGAGTTATCGGTGTATGAAGAGCTACCGACCGTGGATGTCTATATTCCTTCGTATAACGAAGGGCTGGAAATTCTGGAAGTGACCGTGACGGCTGCGTTGCAGATGCGTTATCCTAAAGAGAAACTGAATGTATTTTTGCTGGATGACGGGGGGACGGACCAGAAATGTAATTCCGGGACGAAGGAAACGATGAAGCAGGCGCAGGAACGGCGTTCAAACCTGCAGCGGTTGTGCGAGACCCTGGGGGCAATTTATATGACCCGGGAACGGAATGAGCATGCCAAGGCAGGGAATCTGAATGCGGCATTTCATCGTACTGATGGGGATTTGATTGTGATTTTTGACGCAGACCACGTTCCCACGGAAGACTTTCTGGAACAAACGGTGGGATATTTTGCGATTGATCCAAAATTGTTTTTGGTGCAGACGCCGCACTTTTTTGTCAATCCTGATCCTATTGAGAAAAACCTGGAAACATTCCACCGGATGCCGAGTGAGAACGAGATGTTTTATAGGGTGATTCAGCGTGGGCTGGATTTCTGGAACTCGTCCTTTTTCTGTGGTTCGGGAGCAGTGATGAGCCGTACTGCGCTGGAAGTCACGGGTGGGTTGTCCGGAGATACGATTACGGAGGATGCGGAGACCGCATTGACATTGCACTCGAAAGGTTTTAACAGCGTTTACGTGAGTAAGCCATTGTTAAGTGGGCTGGCGCCGGAAACGATGGGTGGATTTATTACGCAAAGGATTCGCTGGGCGCAGGGAATGGTCCAGATATTTTTGTTAAAATGTCCCTTGTTTTTGAGAGGACTTACATTTCCTCAACGACTTTGTTACTTTAACAGTTGCTTCTTCTGGTTTTTCCCATTTGCGCGCATTGTGTATTTGCTTGCGCCGATTGCGTTCCTGTTATTCGGGTTAAAAATTTACGCGGCGACCTGGCAGACTTTTGTTGCGTATGCGGTTCCGCATTTGCTGACGGTTATCACGGTGAGTTCGTATTTATACGGACGAGTGAGGTGGTCATTTGTGTCGGAGTTATATGAATTGATGCAATCGGTTTATACTGTACCTGCAATTTTCTCGACCTTTTTGAAGCCGAAAGCGCCAACGTTTAAAGTGACTCCAAAAGGGGAACAACTGGATAAAACGTATATTTCCCCGCTGGTGCATCCATTTTATATATTTACATTTATCAATTTGCTTGCATTAGGTTTTGGAGCGTATCGCTTTATTAAAGAGCCAGTGATGGACTATCCTACTGCGATTACGATGTTCTGGTCCTTTTTTAATACCGTCATTTTGTTAGCGGCACTGGGAGCGATGCTGGAACGACGCCAACGCCGTGCGACCCCAAGGATGCCGGCAAATGTCGAAGCAGAGTTAATCTGCGGAGACAAGACATTTGACTGTCGCATTATGGATATGAGTCTGGGCGGGTGCCGGATGTTAGTCCAGGCTTACGCGGAACGCGCCATTGAAGGACAGGCCAGCGGGATATTAAAAGTGTTTATGGGGAATGAAGAGGAAAAAGTGGAATGGAACTTCAACATTGATTTTAAAAACGTGCGTCGGGATATCGGGGCAGAAGGTCTCGTAGTAGGAGCACAGTTTAATCATCAATCGCTGGAAGAGCGGAAAGCCAAAGTCCGTTTGGTGAGCGGTAACAGTGAACGCTGGATGGAATTCCAGAAGCTTCGCGAAGGACGCCTGGGCGTACTGGGAAGTTTCATTTGCCTGTTGTATCTGGGTATCAAACACTCGCTGCAGCATTTTTATCATTTGTTAGGACATTTCATGGGGGTGGTGACAGGGCAGTCAAGGAAGGTGGAAGCGCGGACAATGGGAGGTGCACGAGGATGAAATTAAACAAAAAAATCACAGGAATCCTGTTCGTTTTCGGAATGCTGCTGACAGGCGTGACGAGTGGATGGTCCCAGGCGACTTTGGGTGGTGGGGGCGGAGGAGAAGCCACGCTTGAAAGTGGAGCTGCTACACAATCCGGGTTTTCCGGAAGAAATGAAGCTACTCGCACACGCCGAAACCTGCCGCAGCCGTTACCGGATGTTCTCTTGCTGTCTGATTTAAATGAAATCCTGCAGATGCAGGGGGAGCCGGTGAATCTGCACTTGTGTTTTCCTGCTGCGGGGATGCAGTTGTCTGAAATGCAACTGGCACAAGCGGCTGCGATCGGACAGGCTATCGGGTTGCGTGTAGGACATCGTACGGTATTAGTCACACATGGTCCTCAGGTGCGCGAAGGTGCTGTCAACGTGGTGGTTGGAACTGTGGATTTTGCTGGAAAATATCTGGATCCGGCTGCTCGGATGAACGTCAAAGGCAGTTTCCTGGCATTAGGGAAAATTGCGGGATGGAGAACAGGATTTGTCATGGTGGTGACAGGACTTCTCCCCGGAGACGTCGATGAAGTGATCTTGAGTCTGGGGGTGGTGCGGGAAAAATACCCTAAAGCACAGAGCGCGATGATCAAACGTGTTCTCTTGCCGGATCGTCCGCCCTTCCTGCGCCAGGCACCTCTGAATACCGATTCTCTCTATACTTTCAAGGACCTGCAGGATATTGGCACGAACATGCGTATCCCGGAAAACGGCGGGCTGGAAATGGAAATTTTTCTGCCTGCAGATATTTTTACCGAACAGAATGTAGAATTTGAGTTTAAACTCCACTGCCTGATTGGCCAGGGCGCTCTGCGCAGTTCGGGCGAAATGATGGTTATGGTGGGAGACAAAGAAGTCTTGCGCAAACGCTGGAGCGAAGCCGAAAGTCTGGGCGATGGTGGCAGCGAACTGGTTTTTGGAGTCCCCATGAACTATTTTTCTCCAGGTATCAATAAAGTCACATTTGGCGCCGCAACCCTGGATTCAGACAGGAAAGTCACTTCACTCGGTATGCAGTCGATGAACAAAGAAGATTTTCGCATCTATTCGGATTCGATCCTTCTCATTCCGCCTGTGAAACGCTATGTTCCATTACCGGACTTATTATTAACAGGAAAAACATTCTTCCCGTTCATTGGACAGCCGGATGGATCAGAAATTTCCGTTTTATTAACAGAAGAAACACCGGATACAGTCAATGCTGCGATTACTTTCCTGACGAAAGCGGCTCAGCAGGCCAACACGTTTTTCTATGCTGCACAAATCGGTTATGCAGAAGGCGGAACCAAGCGACACCGGATTGTGATTGGAACACGTGAAAATTTACCGACGGATATACGGGCACGGATACCGCTTACTCCCTTAACCGGTGCGAACCTTCAGGGAGGAAACGCGGGAAAAGATGAGTTGAAAAAACTCGATGCTTCGTCTGATCCGGATATGGGATTATTGACCACTTTACCACCGAGTACAAATTCTGGGTTATGGACGCTCATTCTGACCTCAGGTTCTCCGGCGTCCTTAAACCTGCGGACACGGGAACTGGTGAGTGCCCCATTCTGGGATCAATTAAAAGGGGAAGCGGCCGCCTGGAAAACGGATGAAACATTGATGCAGTTTAAATTGCCTGGCGTCAGCCGCGCACCTAACACGATGTTGTCCGTAGCGGAATTGCCATTTGGATACCGCATGTACTTTAAATACTGGTTGTTTTTAGTTGTTGTCGTTTTGCTGGTATTTATGATTGCGAGTTGGCGGGTGTTGAAGAAGTGTGAAATGATTTATAACGCCAGAACGGGAGGGAAGGCTTGATGGCGTGGAGTTCATTTTTCTCTTATATGGGGATGGGGGTGTTTTTCCTGGCAGGGATTGTTTTGGCAAAAGCCAGTCATCCCACAGAAACGCTTTGGGCGCATTATAAAGAGCGTTTCATTAAATCGGGAAGAGTGGTGGATGATGGCCAACGGGATATCACCCATAGTGAAGGACAGGGGTATGCCATGTTGTTTGCGGTGTCCCATGATGATCAGGAAACTTTTGATGATCTATGGGCATGGACAAAAGAAAATCTGCAGACCAGAGAAACGGATGTCCTGTTTTGCTGGAAATGGGAAAGATTCCGGAGTGCTCCCGGAGGTGGAAAAGTCACCGATGCTAATAATGCAAGTGATGGTGACATTTTGATTGCATGGGCATTGGCTCGAGCAGCAGATAAATGGGGCGATGAAAAGTACTTTTTGGAAGCGCTCAGGATTTGTCAGGATGTTCGAAAACTATTATTACGTCCTTCTCCTTATGGGCCGATTTTATTACCGGGAATCGAAGGGTTCGAAAGAGAGGATGGAGTAGTGATTAACCCTTCTTATTGGGTCTTTCCTGCGTTTATTAAACTGGCTCAGGTGGATCCCTCGCCAGAATGGCGGCAACTATTTGATTCCGGGATGAAAATGTTACAGGAAGCCCGGTTCGGACGTTTCGGTCTGCCGGGGGACTGGGTGCAAATCGCTGGCCCGAAATTTTCATTGCCAAAAGAAGACTTTGAATCGGTATATGGTTATAATGCCATTCGTGTTCCAATGCACCTCTGGTGGGCAGGGGTGAATCAGAAAGAATATTATCGCCCTTATCATGAATTCATTCAATCTTTACCCGAAGATGTATCTGTTCCGGCGACGGTGGATCTGGCCACAGATACACTGGGTAAAGATCCTGCCCTGCCCGGGATGCAGCAGGTGTACCAGTTGATTGGTGTGGATCGCAAAACTCAACCTGAAGTAAATTTATTGTCTATTTCCGCCGAAGAACCTTATTATTCTGTCAGCCTTAAGCTGCTCTGCGCGTTAGCACGAGCAGAAGCCGCCTATTCTACAACCCCATAAATATGATGTTTCAATCTGAAAATAATCGAAAAATTTTGCCTTCTTCGCAAGGGCGTTCCCGAACTGCGGGACGACTGAAGATAGCGGCTGTGGTCGCCATTCTTTTAGCAAGTGGAGGGGGAATCAGACAAACTGTGGCCAATGAGGATGTATTATTGAATCCTGGGGAGTTATTACCTCAGACTCCGCAGGTGACTTCTACTCCGCGACCACAGGTAACACCTGTGGTGACACCGGAACCTTCTTTTGGAACATCCGGAGGGTATGGAGTGCCTTATGCAGCGCAACAGCAGTATCCTTATAATCAGCAGGGATATGGCCAACCGTCTTATGGACAGCAGGTTCCTCAGGGAATGGGCTATATGGCTCCTCTGAATTATCAGCAACTCCAGCAGCCTGCTTATGGACAAGGGCAACCATATAATTATCAGCAACCTTCCTCTTATGCAGGAACCACAAATCCTGTCCCTTCTTCAGGTTATTATGCGCAGCCATCACCTTACCAGCCCCAGGGGTATGCTCAAAATTACCAGCCGGCGAATTATGGACAACCAGCGTATGGTCAGCAGCCCGCTTATGGTTCGTATGGAGGCCAGCCCACTTATCAACAACCTCCCCAATACAATTATAGTGCACCTGCTTATAACACGCCGCAATATAATGCGCCTGCTTATGGTCAGCAACAATATGCACAAACCCCTCCTTATGGACAGGGGCAGCAGCAACCTTACGGCCAACAGCCGTCGTATGGTCAGCAACCGGCTTATGGACAACCGCAACAACAACCTGCGTACGGTCAACAGCAGCCGGCATACGGGTACCCCAGTTATCAGAATCCGGTGACGTCCGGGGGGTATGACATGGTTCCGCCTCCACCGATGCCTACCGATGCGCCATTGCCTTCGGCATCTCCTACCGCAACGATTACAACAGAAATAGAAATTCCTGTCCCGGAAGCGGTATCTGTTTCTCCGACAGCGACCCCCTTTATTGATACTCCGACGGTGGTTTACGAGGAAGAGCAGCCCGGTGTGGTGGCTCCCGGCGAAGAAGTGGGGCCTAATCCTTCACAGTTGCTGGAGGAAAAGAGATATTCGGAATTAGAGCCGTTGATTATTGAGCAACAGGATCCGAAACTGGCGATTGCTATCGGGTGGTCGTATTATAATTCAGGGAACTACAGCTATGCAGCCCCCTGGTTTGAAAAATCTTTGGAATGGGATGCGAGTAGCGGAGAGGCCGCTTACGGGTTAGCACTCACGCGCTATCGTCAGGGGAATTTTTCCCAGGCGGAAGCAATTGCACGGTGGAAGCTGAATGAATATCCTGCAATGGGCGGTTTGATGGGAGACATTCTGATGTCTCGTGCAGTGGCCGCACATCGTATGAAAGATTACATCACGAGCGCGCGTTCGCTGGATGAAGTCCAGGTATTTCGTCCGCTGACACGTGGTGAAATGCTGATGCAGTCATGGAATTTTTATCACCTTGGAGATTATCCACGTGCGGCTGCTGAATTTGAGCGGCTGTATGTTGCGATGCCGGACAACTATGCGGCTGCCGGGTTATTTTCTGCCTGTTCCCAAATGCGGGATTGGGACCGCCTGAAAGCACTGTCTGAACAATACGGAGGCTCCATCGCACAATTTTATCAGGAACATATGCGTGAGCGCAATGAACGGATGGGCATGGGGGCACGTCCACGTAAATTGACTCGACGTACGGTGGTCAAGTCTGGCTATAATCCTGGCTATTATGGAAAAGACGGTACCAGCTATGGTGGCAGCTATGCTTCCAAACAGGTGATTGAGGAAGACTGGGGGCCAAAACTGACTCTGGGGATTGGGTATCGCCAGAAATCCGGAGACCCTGGATTGGACAAGTTAAAAGAAGTTCGTGGACCTTTGCTTGAAGCGACCATTTACCGGGATGGGATCCACACTTTGGATCTGTGGGCGAATCTGCTGAGCCTGGATAGTGAGAATTTACCTAAGAGAGAAACGATTGGGAAAGTTCCGGATATGGATCCTTTGCCGGACTACCGGTACCGGCCGAAGACAAGTTATGACGGGATGCTGGAATTTGGAATCCGCTATCAGAAGGAAGCGATGTTATCGCCGATACTGGAATTGGGTATCAGTCCTAGCGATGGAGAAATTGACCCGACGCTTGTAGGGATGATTGGAATGAAAGGATATACGGAATGGGGGTATTGGCAGGCAGAGGTTTTCCGTGAATCCAATAAGGAATCGCTCTTGGCATATACCGGGATTCGGGATCCTTATTCCGGAGAAAAATGGGGGAGAGTGACAGATAATGGGTTACGGTTAAGTGCATTTTATACCTGGCACGAAGACTGGAGCGCATTCGGTGTCGCAAAAATGGCCAGCCTGAAAGGGAAAGGCGTTAAAACAAATGAACATGTTCGTTTGGATCTGGCTCTGAACCGGGTTTATCAGTATGAGGATTATCAGTACGTCACCCTGGGACCTATTTTGTCGCTTGAACATTTTACCGAAAACCTTTCTCATTTTACCTATGGACATGGGGGGTATAACAGCCCTGATTCGCTGGTTCAACTTGTTGTTGCCGGACGATTTATGACCAAGGAAGAAAGAAATTATCTGGTAAAAGGACAGCTTGCACTGGGGTATCAGCATATTGATGAAGATGATGCGCCGTATTTTCCAAAAAATCCTGATGGACGCATACATCGAGAAGAGGCAACCGGAACAC
>CAKUMP010000109.1 GCA_934667795.1 uncultured Chthoniobacterales bacterium
GATTAGCTTGCTCTAGAGCAATTTTAAGTAAAAATGCTCTAGTTTTTTTTGTACGGCATCATTATGTCCTGGAGCATTGTGAAATGTTTGTTGTTCAAGGTTACCAAAGCCAGATGATGCTCCGATGCGGTAGCAGCAATCATGCAATCGGCTAACCCACATCCAATACGGTCGCGATAATCTCTGCGGTATAATCCTGCTGTTTCGGCAATTTCTTCAGTTAGAGGTAGGACAACCAATGCGGAGATCATCCTTGAAAGCCTGGTTCTCTCCTGCCCGTCCCGAACTCCTTGGTAAAGCTCTGCAACACTAACAACGGATATGAAAATATCTTCAATACGACTTTCCAGGAACGAGACAGCTTCTGGATGACCGCGTAGATAATCAATCAGGATATCAGTGTCAACGAGCATGGTCAAAAACGGTCAAAATCACGCCGAATGTCCTGGAGGTCGATGGTTCGGTTTTTCCATATCCCACGAGCTTTCCGTAATCTGCTGAGACGGTCTTGAGGCACTAAACGCAATAGATACTGATCAATAGCTTCTCGAATAACTTCGCTTTGCGTGCGGTTCGTCTCTGCCGCAACACGCGCAATCCCTTGAGCTTTAGCGGGAGGAAGGTAAATTTGCGTCCTTTTCATACATTATAATGTATAGGCTTTTTAGCAAAAATCAACAGTAATCGATTTTGAATGAATGATATTCATACAAAATCGATCAAGGAGCTGGATTCGCGGCGATTTCTTTTGCGAAATAGGTAAGGATCATGGTGGCGCCGGCGCGGCGGATGGCGAGGATGCTTTCGTGGATCGCTTTCTGGCGATCGATCCAGCCATTTTGGGCAGCGGCGGTGATGAGGGCGTATTCGCCGGAGATTTGATACGCGGCGATGGGGAGTCGGGACTCGTGGCGAAGCGTTTGAATGATATCCAGATACCAGCCGGCAGGTTTCACCATGAGGATGTCCGCTGCTTCGAGTTCATCCAGCAAGGCGTCATGAATCGCTTCACGCGCGTTTGCCGGATTGAGCTGATAGGATTTTTTATCCAGATGATGGGTGCCTGCCGCAGAAGCACTCCCGACGGCATCACGGAAAGGGCCGTAGAGAGAGGAAGCAAATTTTGCAGAATAGGCGAGAATCAGGGTGTTAATAAAGCCGGCATTGTCGAGCGCATTGCGAATTTCGCCCACACGTCCATCCATCATATCGGAAGGAGCGACGATATCTGCGCCTGCAATAGCGAGCAGAACCGCCATACGGGAGAGCATCGCGACAGTGGCGTCGTTTTCGATCGATTGTCCATCTGGAGCGATCAAACCGTCATGTCCATGCGAGGTATAAGGGTCCAGCGCAACATCCGCAATGACGAGCAGGGTGGGGAATTCCTGTTTAATGGCCCGGATGGCGCGGTAGGTAATGTTGGAAGGATCCAGTCCATGACTTCCGTCTTCCGATTTCAGTGAGGAGTCGATAGAAGGAAACAGAGCGATGGCAGGAATCCCGAGTTGCGTCAGTTCCTTGATCTCGGAAAGCAGCAGATCCAACGAAAAACGGGAAATGCCCGGCATCGAAGCAATCGGTTCGTTTCGGTTTTCTCCATCCACCACAAAGACAGGTGCGACCAGGTTATGCACCCCATAACTGGTTTCTTCCACAAACTTGCGGATGCTGGCATTTTGACGAATACGACGTGGACGAATAGGCAAATCAAAGCTCATAAATGCTATTTTGGCCAAAATCAGGGTTCTAGCTATCAAAAAATAGGGGGTAGTGATATAAAATCCTAAAAATAGTACTTGGAGAAAATTTCTGGTATGCGCATGATTTGAAAACGATGGATTTCATATTATATGACACATTTGGCCGGAAGAATGAGGTGGTGTTTCCAATGGATGGAAAAGTTTATCGCTTTTATTGTTGTGGCCCCACGGTCTATGGACCGGCGCATATTGGAAACTTCCGGACATTTGTCCTGCAGGATGTTTTCCGTCGCGTTCTGGAATCGACCGGCGTGAAGGTCAAGCATGTGCGCAATCTGACGGATGTGGATGATAAAACGATTCGCCAGTCGCAAGTGGAAGGCAAAAATCTGGCAGAGTTTACACGTCAGTGGACAGAAAAATTCCGAACTGACTGTGAAACCTTGGGGATGCTGTGTCCGGATGTGGAACCGGGAGCGGTCGAACATATTGGTCATCAGATCGAATTGATTGAAAAACTGATAGAACGCGGACATGCCTACCGGGCGGAAGATGGTTCTGTCTATTATGATGTCAGCAGTTTTTCGGAATATGGAAAACTCTCGCGACTTTCGGAGCGCAGTATTACAACTGGGGCCGCCAGTGCGCCAGAAGCCGGAGGAGAAACGGGTGCGCGCGAGATGGCGGACGAGTATGACCGGGATTCGGCAGCGGATTTTGCGTTATGGAAAGCAAGAAGGGCGGAAGATGGAGAAAATTATTGGGAAAGTCCATGGGGACAGGGGCGTCCGGGCTGGCATATTGAATGCAGCGCGATGAGTATGAAATACCTGGGTGATTCCTTCGATATGCATGGGGGTGGGATTGATTTAGTGTTTCCGCATCATGAAAATGAGATTGCCCAGAGCGAAGGCGTGACAGGAAAACCTTTTGCAAAACATTGGTTTCATGTGGCGCATTTGATGGTGGAGGGGATGAAAATGAGCAAATCTTTGGGGAATTTATACACCCTCGAAGATGTGGAAAAACGAGGCTATACCGCCAACGAACTGCGCTATGTACTCTTGTCGGCCAATTACCGTCAGCCATTGAATTTTACCTGGGACTCGATGGGTGCAGCGAAACATGCGCTCAGAAAGCTGGGACGTTTTGTGGCCGTGTTAAGAGGTATCGCAGGAGTCGCGGAGGGGGAAGAAATCGAAGAAGTGATGGAGCATGGGAAATTTGCTTCGGTATGGCAGGCATTACTGGATGATTTGAACACACCGGAAGCGCTGGGGCGGTTATTTACGGGAGTGCGAGAGGTGGATAGGATGATCACGGAGGGACATTTGACAAAAGAACGGGCCCGAGAGGAGCTATCCTGCTTGTACGGAGTACTGCGTTGTCTGGGGGTACATCCAGAAGAAGAAAAAGAAAATTTTGACATCCCGGAAGAGGTTCAGAAACTCGCGGAAGAGCGCTGGGCAGCAAAACAGGCAAAAAATTTCGCCGAATCCGATCGCTTGCGTGATCTTTTGAAAGAAAAGGGCTGGGAAGTGAAGGATAGTAAGCAGGAGTATGTGCTTACGCCAGTCGGAGGCTGAGCGAAATGAAATATGTGCTTCTTGGAGCGATTCGGGTGTATCAGTGGTGTATTTCTCCACTGTTGATCTGGTTGAATGGCGGAACAGGGGCATGTCGGTTTACTCCTAGCTGTTCTCAGTACGCAGTAGAAGCGATTCAGCGGTTTGGCGCCTGGAAAGGGGGCTGGCTGACGATCAAGCGCCTCTGTCGCTGTCACCCCTTCGGCGGATCCGGGTATGACCCGGTTCCCTCAGTGCCGGAGAAGAATGCAAACACAGAAAGTTCTCCCCCTTCGAAAAATCTAAAATCAGGAGAAAATGACCATGAAACTCGAGAAAATTGAAGCGATTGGAGAAGAAATTGCCATTTTATGGGAAGATGGGGCGGAAACATATTACCCGATGGAATTTCTGCGCGCCGCTTCTCCCAGTGCGGAAAATACCGGAGAACGCGATTTGTTAGGAAAAAAATACGGCGGGACAGATCAGAAAGTTTTTCCTGGTGTCAGAGTCACCAACTGGGCAATGGTCGGCGGGTATGCGGTGCAATTTCATTTCAGTGATGGACATAAAACCGGTATTTATAGCTTTGAATACTTACGAAAACTCGCAGAAATCTGCGGCGATCAGTTCGCGGAGTAATTTTAGAGCGTTTTTAAGTGAAAATGCTGATATATATTTATAGTGTTGAAAAATCAATGATTTCAGTTTTCTTCTTCTGACATTCTTCCATCAGGTACTGTGTTACTTGTTTCATTGTTTTATTAAGAAAGGATAAAAAGCTTGATTTTTCCATCAGTGTTGCTTTTTATGAAAAAATTATGGCAACTTTCACTATCATGAAAGTTATGTTCTTTTGGAATAAGCAAAGACTTTTATGACACGGGTGGTCCTCAGTTATCAAACACTACAGGATTTATCTCGATTACTGGGAAAGCAGATTTTTATAGAGACGATGTTATTAGCACGGACAGTCCAGCTACATGGGGATCTGTCTCCACAGCAGGAATTTTACCTGCAACAACTTCTCAGCCATCTTGGTGGACAGGAAGTGGCCTTAACCACAATCTCAAAATGACATGGGTCGAATGAAGTTACATTTCTTCATATTCGTACTTTTTGCTTCTTTTGTTGCCTTTTTGCCTACTTTTTCTATGGCAAAGGATTCACAAATTATGAAGTATGTCGAAATGCTGAATTCAACCGAGTCTTGGGCGGAAATGTCACGCGATACGTTTCCACGAGAAAACGATTCTCTCATAAGTATAATCCAAGATCTTTGTCAAGAGCAGCCTGACATTATAAAGGGTGTGATTCAACAGTTACTTAAAATAGCTGATGAAAACACTTCGCCCGGTGATGCCTTAAACAACTGGAGTTATGTTTATTTGATTAATAGAATGTATTGTCAAGTTCCTGATTGGGAGAAAATAGAGAATCGTCGCCTATTCGGAGGCTGGGTGGGTATTCCTGAGGATGGTAGAAGATTTAGATTGAGTTATCCTTTTGTTTTTAACGCTGACGGCACCATCAAAATCGAAGGTCCCGTTGGAGGTTACTCTGGAGCAGCATATCAGGGTATCCAAGAGTTCGATTTTTTTATGGAAACGTATGGAAAACGAAAAGAAAACATTGAATGATAAAATCCTGCTTTAGAATATTCTCTTTATCAGCAATGTTACTTTCAGTAACTTGCGCGGGTTTTTTATATGCTACACCCGCTACGTGGAACATCCGTTTTACCAACTCGCAAGAGGCGAGTTTTCTGATATATGGTACGAATGGCGTTCCTCCCATTTGGCGTGTGGCCTATCCTGACCCTGAAAATCCTTCGAAAAGACTCATCAAGGCTGTTCGAGTTACCCACAAAAGGCTTCCTGAGTCCATCAGAAATCTGGAAAGTAGCGGACTCAGACTTATGTCATTGCTATGAAATGGGTGGAGACAACAAATATTGGCGATGGTACGAATGTTACAATTTATGATGGGACTCATTGGGGAGGATATGTTACTTGCAGAATGAAATTGTTCTTTCAAAGGGTCTTTATTTTGATAACCATCTTGTTAATGTGGAGTGCTTTCAGTGCCTATGGAGTTGATGCTACAGAAAACTCTCAAGTAATATTTGAATCAGGTCTCGCAATAGCATTACAGATGGATTCAAGGCAAAAAGGTGTTGTTATATTTGAAGTTGCCAACCGTAGTCGCTCGAGAATTGAAGTCGTTTGTAATATCCCTTCATTACACGAACATCTTTTTGTTGATTTTCCCAGAAGTGCCGCCATTCAGCTTCGCTCCATAAGTGGCAAAACAATTGAACCGAAACAACCGTTTCGCAAAAACTGGTGGAAACCTTCCGCATCATCTGCTTTTATGCCGGTGGATTGGAAATATTTTCGCAATTTAGTTTTAGAACCAAATGAAGTAAAAAAAGTGTTTATAAATACAAGAAAAGCCATGGAGTTCGCCAAGACTACAGATGTATTTGGAAAGACAAGTGAGGATTGGTCTGAACTTAAAGTACGTATTGAAATTGTTATACGAGAGGGAGAAGAACAGCAATCTACAACCTTAACGAGTGCTTGGCTGAAATATCACAATAAATAAATTTTCTATCTAAATGAAGAATGCAAAATGAGGGATATGACATTCAAAAAAATCACTATTTTTTTAGTTTTCCTTGTATCATTCAGTGCAGCATCCAATCTTTCATCAGCCCCCCTTCATCCTCGCGATGAGATGTATATTGGCTGGGTAACTCAAGTGTTTTTATCTGCGGATGAGCGCAGAGATATGGAAGCATTGAAATATCTTTTGGATCCTGCTGTGACCGGACAGAAAAATATTACTCAACAAAAGCAAAAAGAGGTTTTGAAAAAGCTTACAGATAGCGGTTTTACAATAAAAAGAGCATGTCACATTGGTATGATCGGAGATTTGAGAGATGCCGCGTTAGTTAGAATGAAACCTCGAAATGAGCAGGATTCAGCTTCAGATGTCATACTTTATGTGATCAAAAGGGATGGTGTCTGGTTTGTTGCTTTTGCCGAACCTACGAACTTGCGGGGAATGTTCCTTAAACGACTCTTGAAAGACTAATGTGTACATATAAATGCTGAGAATCAAGGCTATTTGAGTCACGCTTGAGAGGCTTCCTGAGTCTATCGGGAATCAACTTGAGTGAACTTCCCTTCTTGGAGAGTAGCTGGCTCAGACTTATGTCATTGTTATGAAAAATATTATACGAACGTATCCAAAAGTTCACGTCGCAAGTTTTTGTTCTACGATGCTCGAAATGAAATGTTATGGATAGCAATAGAATAATTTTTTGCATGAGAAAACCAACGCTTGCCATTCTGACAATAGTTCTATCACTTACTATTTCTTGTATATTAAGTGCGAATGCTCAATCTTCCAACGACGCTATCGCCGAAGCTCGCAATAAATTGATTGAGGAGTTTATGACCTTGATGTCAACTGCTCCTGCCGACGCGCAGGAATTGGAGTCTAAACTCGCAGCAAACATGAAAGATGTTCGGGCATGCCTTTTAAATACTCCACGCTTCAAGGATGATCCAACACCTATAACCTCATTTATCCGAAGTGTTTCAAAAACTATTTTAAATCAGGAGGAAAACATCGATAGTTTTTCTATTTTCACTTTAAACCGTCAAAAATCAAACAATAATAATGAGACGCATCAGAATGAGGATACTTTAATCGTTATAGTAAATTTAAATAAAGATAGTATCGAGTCACCCTTATTGATTGTTTTTTTTAATTTTGCTCCTGAAAGTAGCCAGCTTATTGTATCACCTGTGTTTATTAAATCCTCTACTACGTTTTCATTATATGACTTGGCATTACGAGAACGTGATAGCACGCAATAGACTATATCGTATTTGGCAATATTTATCCATGCCGTGAAGGGAATCCTCTTCCTGATTTGTCCATTTTAGTACGGACAACGCGTTGATTCATAAATGAATGACACCGGAGACCGATTTAAATGGCGACAACATCCTTTTTTGGAAGAAAGTGTTGAAAAATATGAAATATTATGTTATAATCCCCCGTAATTGGGGGGTATTTAAACTTAACCCTTGCTAACTATGTTCGTTTGAACGAACTACGCTTGTTAGGACAACCTGTAGCGGTTTAGATTCACAGGGGTCGTTAAAACGGTCTGTAGCGTCCGAGGACAAAGCGCTAAGCGCGTGGTCGCAAGACAAGGGGAAATCACGTTTTAGATCAGGGGGTGTAAAGATTTGTCTGTAAAAGTCCGCACGAGACAAAGGCTCGCCACACTGGCAGCCGATGGAGCGTAGCG
>CAKUMP010000110.1 GCA_934667795.1 uncultured Chthoniobacterales bacterium
GGTCGCGGCACGATTTGGATTCGAGTGCGTGATTTATATGGGCGAAGTCGATATGAAACGCCAGGCGTTGAATGTCGCACGCATGCAGTTTCTGGGCGCCAAAGTAGTTGCGGTGACTGCCGGGCAAGCAACGCTCAAAGAAGCCATCAATGAGGCGATGCGGGATTGGGTGACGAATGTACGGGATACACATTACATTCTGGGATCGGCATTAGGGTCGCATCCGTATCCGATGATGGTAAGAGATTTTCATTGTGTCATTGGGCGGGAAGCGCGAGCGCAGATACTGGAGCGGACTGGAAGATTGCCAAATCTGCTGGTGGCATGTGTGGGCGGGGGCAGTAATGCGATCGGGCTGTTCCATCCATTTCTGCAGGATAAAGAGGTGCGGATGGTGGGGGTGGAAGCAGGTGGAGACGGGATTATCCGTGGACGCCATGCAGCACGGTTTCAAGGTGGAAAACTCGGCGTCCTCCAGGGGACAAAAACCTATTTGTTATGTGATGAGCATGGACAAATTGAATTGACGCACTCGGTTTCTGCCGGACTGGATTACGCCGCAATTGGCCCCGAACACAGCTTTTTACGAGATGCCGGACGGGCAGAATATGATTATGCAACAGATGAAGAAGCACTGAATGCATTTCATCGCCTTTCTGAATTAGAAGGCATTATTCCTGCTTTGGAATCAGCACACGCGATTGCGTATGTCATAAAAGTGGCAAAGCAGTTCTCCCGGGAAGATATTATTTTGGTAAATCTTTCTGGTCGCGGAGACAAAGATGTTCAGCAGGTGGCTGAGATGGGTCTGTAATACAAATAAAGTATCAAACAGAGAAATAAAAATTAAAAAATACGTAATATGCTCAGAACGGGTGTTTGCAGGAGAGTGATGGGAATAGATAATACGAAGGCAAGATTCAGGCAGGAAAATATATGAGAAGTATGACCGGATATGGTCGGGGGCAGGCTGCCGCCGAAGGGTTACAATTCACCGTGGAAATTCAGGCTGTGAACCGGAAACAAACGGATATCAGTTTAAGTCTGGCGCGTGAGTTGTCAGAATTGGAGCCAAATATACGCGATTTGATTAATCATTCTATTTCACGTGGGCGATTAAATGTGAATGTGGATTTTTCATCTGGTTTTGTCCCTGCCCAGCGTGGGGAGATCGACCGTGAATTAGCGCGTTCGTATTACGAGGAAATGGTGAAGGTGAAGCAGGAACTGGAACTGGCCGGGGATGTGCAGATTGATACTTTGTTACGCGCTCCGGGGGTTTTGCGGGTCATTGAGGAAAAAATTGATATGGAGGTGGCTTGGCCGTTGGTGGAAAAAGCATTAAAACAGGCCATGGCGGATTTGATTCGGATGCGGGTGAGTGAAGGAAAACACTTGGCCGAAGATATTATCCGGCGATTGAGTGTGGTCCGGGAAAATCTTGGACGTGTGCGCGAGATTCATCCGGAGGTTGTACAACGGTATCGCAATGCTCTGAAAGAACGTTTGGAAAATGCGGGGCTAGAGGTGGCACTGGATGATGAACGGCTCTTGAAAGAAATTGCTTATTTTGCGGATCGCTCGGATATATCCGAAGAATTAACTCGATTGGAAAGCCATTTGGCACAGTTTGCGGAACATCTGGGCAGTAAAGATGCCGTGGGGCGTACGCTGGATTTCATGACACAGGAAATTTATCGCGAATTAAATACGCTTGGCGCCAAAGCAAATGATGCAGAAATTTCTCAAAATGTAGTTGCATGTAAGTCTGAAATGGAAAAAATCAGGGAGCAGGTGCAAAATATTGAGTAACCAATTTTCAAGATCTGGAATTTTATTTGTACTTTCCGCCCCATCCGGTGGAGGGAAGAGTACTTTGTGCAATAATCTGCGTCAGACACCCAATTTCATTTATTCCATTTCATGTACAACGCGCGCTCCGAGACCGGGAGAGATCCACGGAGAGGATTACTATTTTTTAAGTAAGGAAGATTTCCTGGAAAAAGTGCAGGCAGGTGAGTTTCTGGAACATGCAGAAGTCCATGGAAATTTTTATGGCACTTTACGCGAAACGGTGTTGATTCATTTACAGTCCGGCGTAGATGTCCTGCTGGATGTGGACACCAAAGGGGCACGCACCATACGCGAATGCCAGGATGCAGCCATTCAAAATGCGCTGGTAGATGTGTTTATTATGCCCCCAAGCCTGGAAGAATTACGTCGGCGCTTGATTAAACGCGGGACAGAAACTCCGGAACAGATCGAGTTGAGAATGGGAAATGCCGTTGCAGAAATGCAATTCTGGAAAGAATATCGATATACACTTGTCAGTGGCTCCATGGAAGAAGATTTACAGAAGTTTCGTGCGATTATGCGCGCGGAAAGACAGATGAGTAAACGCTTGCGAATGCTATTTAAGGATGAGTGATTCATTGGTCACTGAACAAAAAAGAAAACGGGTTGTGCTGGGGGTAACCGGCTCGATTGCTGCCTATAAAGCTGCAGATTTAACGAGCAAACTCAGCAAGGCAGGGGTGGATGTGTGCGTGGTCATGACAGAAAATGCAACGGAATTTATTACTCCTTTGACGTTGCAAACGCTATCCAGAAATCCGGTGCTGGTCGGAAATTTTGATGAAAAAGAAAACTGGAAGCCCGGACATATCGAATTAGCAGACACTGCGGATTTACTGGTGATAGCACCAGCTTCAGCAAACGCAATCGCAGGCCTGGCACATGGATTTGCCATGGATGCATTGGGTGCAATTGCATTAGCTACGCTCGCCCCCTGCTTGATTGCTCCCGCGATGAATGGAAAAATGTGGCTACATCCAGCCACCCAGCATAATGTCGAACTGCTAAAAAAACGCGGCGTCGAATTTATCGGGCCAGAAGAAGGAATGCTGGCATGCGGATACGAAGGAATCGGCAGGCTCTGGGACGTATCACTCATCGCAGAACACATCCTGTATCTAATCACAAAAAAATGAAGTTTTTGGTGACAGCAGGACCTACGCGTGAACCGATTGACCCTGTGCGATATTTGAGCAACCGTTCATCGGGGAAAATGGGGTATGCGGTTGCGGAAGCCGCAGTGAAACAAGGACATGATGTGACTTTGATTTCCGGCCCGGTGCATTTGAATCCTCCGGAAGGGTGCGAGTTGGTGTCGGTAACGACCGCAGAGGAAATGTTTCATGCAGTGATGGCACATATAAATTTTGTGGATGTTGCCATTTTAGTTGCGGCAGTAGCGGACTTCCGACCTGCAGAATATGCGAGTGAAAAAATCAAAAAAGATTCGGGTGCTCCGATCATTCATCTGGTGCCGACGAAAGATATTCTCGCAGAGCTGGGACGAGTGGCGGACAGGAAATTTCTATTGATTGGTTTTGCGGCAGAGACGCAGGATGTGGAAAATAATGCGATTCAAAAACTGGAGCGTAAGCGATGCGATCTCATTGTGGGAAACGATGTGAGCCTTACTGGTAAAGGGTTTGAGAGCGATCACAATGCTGTGATTTATGTTGCTCCACACGGCATTATCGGGAAATCCGGCGAACGGACTAAACACGAAATCGCACAACACCTCGTCAAAAAATCTGAAGAACTCTACACAAAAAAATTCTCGGAATAAAAATTTCCAAAAGAAAATTTTCGCAAACACGTGAAGAGAAAATCAAAAAAACGAGATGCATAAAATGCGTGCGTGTTGTTCGAACTACGATTTAAGTCACGATAAAATATTTAAGAAGATTGATTTTATTCTTGACGCTAATGGTTAAGTTTCATAAGCAAGACCTTGATGGTCATCATCACAGAAAATTTTTTTTGGATCCGCTACTGCGGATTAGAAGGAGGTGTTAAGCATGGTTGATAGAAACGCAAAGGCAGGGGCTAAAAAAGCGGTAGCGAAAAAAGCTGCGCCAGCAAAGAAAGCTGCTCCTAAAAAGGCAGTAGCGAAAAAAGCTGCGCCAGCAAAGAAAGCTGCTCCTAAAAAAGCGGTAGCGAAAAAAGCTGCGCCAGCAAAGAAAGCTGCTCCTAAAAAGGCAGTAGCGAAAAAAGCTGCGCCAGCAAAGAAAGCTGCTCCTAAAAAGGCGGTAGCGAAAAAAGCTGCGCCAGCAAAGAAAGCTGCTCCTAAAAAGGGATAAGTAATTAAAACCATAACCTTCTTCTGAAAAGTAGAAGAAATCGTTGTATCAGATTCAAGGATTTATTGACTCTGAAGATTTGAGGTTCCTCCGGAATGAATGTTCGTTCCGGAGGAATTCTTGTTTGAAACACAAAATTTAGGAGTGTGATAACATGTTACCGCTCTTAATCGGGCGACATGTCGCCAGGATCCACGTTGCCGACGGGGACGTCAGCGCTCCCAGGAACACTAGTCAATTCTGTGGTTCAATTTGACAATAGATGCAGAAAGAGGCAAAACCTTAGATATGAATAATGAGTTAGCAATTGCGGTTGAAGCAGCAAAAAAAGCGGGAGCTTTTTTACGAGAGCATTTTGGACAGCATCTGCATGTGAATGAAGCAGCGGCGCATGATATCAAACTGGAGCTGGATGTGCAAACGCAGGCGCTTATTGAAGAGGTCTTAATGGGGGCGTTTCCTGATTATGCATTTTATGGAGAAGAAGGGATTTCGGGGAATCAGGATAGTGATAAACAATGGATTGTGGATCCTATTGACGGGACGGTAAATTATTTCTACGGGATCCCCCATTTTTGTACGTCGATCGCATTGCGGCATGGGAAGGATATGGTCATCGGGGTCATTTATGATCCGATGCGGGATGAGTTATGGACGGTGCAACGGGGGGAGAAACCGCAATTGAATGGCAAAGAGATTCAAGTGAGTACGCGGACGCAATTGAAGGATGCAATTTTGTGTGTGGGATTTGCAAAAACGACTGCGACGATTAATGCAGGCCTGCCGTTGTTAGAGCGAATGGTGCATCGTGCGCGTAAATGCCGGATGATGGGAAGTGCGGCATTAGATCTGGCATATATTTCCTGCGGACGACTGGATGCTTATCTGGAACAAGGGGTAAGCCTTTGGGATATCGCAGCAGGTGTGTTGATGATTGAAGAAGGGGGCGGGAAAGTAGATATTTCTCCGCGAAAAGATAACCCGGATAAACTCGCAGTCACTGCCTGGAATGGAGTGATGGATTTGCAATTGACTGAGGAAAAGGAATAAAAAAATGCGTGTAGGAATTGGATATGATATTCATCAATTTGCGGAAGGTCGGCGTCTGATTTTAGGGGGAGTGGAAATTCCTTCAGAAAAAGGTCTGATCGGGCATTCAGATGCAGATGTTTTATCGCATGCTATTGCCGATGCCATATTGGGGGCAGCAGGACTAGGTGATATTGGATACTATTTCCCAAATAACGATCCGTCAATTGAAGGGATTTCCTCATTGGAAATTTTAAGAAAAGCGGTAAGCCTTGCAGGCGAAAATGATTGGTGCCTGGAGAATGTGGACGCTTCATTGATTATGGAAGCTCCTAAAATTGCTCCTTATGTTGAGGCGATGAAAAAATGCATTGCAGAAGCATTGGGGGTAAGCGTGAGAAATGTGGGTATCAAAGCCACCACCAATGAAACATTGGGAGCCATAGGAAGAGGAGAAGGGGTTGCAGCAATGGCTGTGGCACTTTTGAAAGACAAATGAGGGCATAACATCGTTGGATAAAAAACACACATTTTCAGCAGCTGATTATTTCGACCTGGAAGGGTATGAGCATTCTGCTCTTTTTTCGGAAGGACAACCGGTGTGGGATGCTTTGAAACAAATCACCAGTTACCTGAAGTTCAGGCTAAAGCCAGGAATTTATGCGCGTGCCATAGGCCGCCCCTTTGTGAGCGGGCAGGTTTATATCGGAAGAGGGACGGTTATTGAGCATGGTGCGGTCATTAAAGGACCGGCATGGATTGGAGATAATTGCCAGATCCGAACTGGAGTCTATATACGGGAAAATGTGATTGTCGGAAATGATGTGGTCATGGGAAATTCCTGTGAATTTAAAAACTCTATTTTATTCAATGGGGTACAGGTTCCGCATTTTAATTATGTCGGGGATTCGATTCTGGGATACAAAGCACACTTGGGTGCGGGAGTTATTTTATCCAATGTAAGATTGGATCATCATGAAATTATGGTGCCCGGAGAGGACGGGATGATTGCAACTGGGTTAAAAAAATTCGGTGCAATTATTGGGGATCATGCAGAAATTGGATGTAACAGTGTTTTGAGCCCGGGTTCCATTATTGGACGGAAAACGATGATGTATCCAGGCTGCCATTGGCGTGGAGTGGTGGGAGAAAACAAGGTGATTCAGATCCGACAGGATTTTAATATCCTGGACCGAAAATAATCAGTTGTCAGTGAGGCAGGATCATCGGAGAGTAAGAGGATATGGAAATGGAAGCAGAACCTGCAAAAGTTGAGATCACGAATCGATTTGTGAGGCATCGCAATGCCTTGGAAACACGTGCTTCGTTTGGCCCGGTATTTATGGATTACTACCTTCACCTGATGCAGCATTCGTTAAAACATGCGCCACAGCAGGATGAAATGTTGAAAGATGCTGTGGCTGCACTCGCATTACATCTGGTTTCAAGACCCTGGGACGAGGTCGTGGCATGGACGATGAATATCCAGAACCCAAGTATGAATTTGTTTGTGACAGGGAATTGTCATTTACAGTCGATTACCGGAAGGATTTATACCGAACATGTGAAAGAATCTGCAGAAAATCTGTTTTTTGCACAGGTCGCACGAAAAAATCATGAACCTCGGCATAGTGTGGTGCCATTTGATGGGACAGATATTTTACAAGCGGCAGAAAGTTTTTATAAGCAAAGCCAGCAGCTACCCATACGGTATTTTCGAATGAAAGATCCGGAGGAATATGTGCTGATTACGGCGATGCCGGACTGTGATCTGGAGTGGCTGGAAGGTTTGACTTCGGAACGAGTGGAGCGATTGGCAGAAGAGGAAGAGCTAGGGCATCTGGAGAAACGTTTGTTGGGGTTTGGGTGTGAGTGTACGCTCGGAAAAGTCATACAGGCAGTCACTGCGCTGGGGCGCAAAACCGTAGATGAACTATTTGGCGAAGAAGAAATTCTGGAAATTTCCTGCCCGCGCTGTTCCGCAAAATACCTGGCAAATCGTGAACAGGTTCGAGAAAACGTGCCCTGAAAGGGCAACTTATGTCAGACCAGGGCAACGCCCTGGGTCTGGTGCGGAGAGAGGAATCAAACCCTGTAAGGGTGATCTAAAAAGGTGGTTTTTCCTTGTCTTGCGACCACTTGCGACCATGCGCTTACCGCTTTGCCTTTGATTGGACGTTTTAATTGAATCTACAGACCGTTTTAACGATCCCTATGAATCTAAGCTGCCGCAGGCCGCCCTAATAAGCGTAGTTCATTCAAACGAATATGATTAGAAAGAACTAAGTTTAAGTACCCCCCAATTACGGGGGACAATACCATAGTCGCCCCTTAAAAAATTATAATCCATTGATTATAAGCTTGATACAGATCAAGTGATGACTTAT
>CAKUMP010000111.1 GCA_934667795.1 uncultured Chthoniobacterales bacterium
GTGGAAGCGGGTGTGAAAAATTCCACCAGCGTACCGGCGGTATTGGGTTCCACATCGGGTTTATCGGGGCGTTCAAGTTCGAGACGAGGGAAAGAAACGGGGGTGACGTTGACAACCTGGGCTGGTTTTAACTGCCAGATCGTTTTGAGGAGCGAACTGATGGTAGAAAAATTTGCCTGATAATCGTCGCGAGCAGGAATGCTCCATCCTTCCGCCTGGCGCTGGAGAAGCAGGGGCGGTGTATTCGATGCCGTAATACGGATTTTTGATACATCATTGAGTGGAAAATCGGAGAAAATTTTATCTTCGATCGTGATGCTGGACGACCGGGAAGGGCGTCGGGTCGTTTGTGTCGTAATCAGAAAAACGACGCAAATAAGAGCCAGGATAATAAGGATAAAAAGATTTTTTTTATTCATGATCAAGAGACAGAAGTGCGTTTTTTACGGATGATTGCGATCAAAATGCCTGTGAAAATCACCAGAACAGGCATGAGCGCGATGTTGATCCACTTGAGTCTTGTTTCAAGTTGATCGATATCCTGTCGAAGACTGCGACGAACGGATTTGAGTTCGTTTCGGACCTCGACCTGACGTTTTTGAAACTGTTCGAGTTCGGATTGTTGTTCCGGCGAGAGAATGAAGCGTTGGTTTTCGTCTTTCGAGAATTGGAGTTCAGACAGGCGTCTGGATGTTTCACTTAATTCGGTTTCGAGAGCCTGAATTTGAGCGAGGTATTTTTCTTCTGCCTCTGCCTGCATTTCAGAAACGACCGTGAACGGACGCGTGATGGAGCCGCGTGAACGCACCGCGATCAGGTTGTTGTCGCCTGCCAGTTGTTCGATCGCATTCAGAAATAAATCCAGGTTTCCATTTCGTGGAGTCACAATCTGTTGCCCGAGGAAATTTTGAACCGTCACAGAAAAATCGTCATAAATAAAATCTGCATCCGCAAAGAGGATCACCGCAGCGCCGTCTGCACTTTCTTTCAGCGATTCAGGAGCAGGATCAGAAGATTTTGTTTCCGAAGTTTTTTCTGCAGAAGATGTCTCGTTTTCAGGACTCTGATCGGGGTTTTCACTTTCTGATTCCGTTTCATTTTCATCGGTTGAAGCACTATCTGGAGCCCCATTTGGGAAAGCGGATTTGAATGTTCCGGTAAGGCGGATAGCGAGTGGAAGTTTTGCAATTTGGGGAGTAGAAAGTGGGGCTGGGGAAGGGGATTCGGCCTGGGAAGCAGACACGAGAGAAGCGCGATTGGAAGCATGAAGAAGAACCGTTTTCTGGATGCCGTCCGTGGGTGTGCCCTGGAGAGAGCCGGAGAAGGGGAGCAGGACGGAATCCAGTTGGGCGGTCAAAACATCTTCCGGATTAATCGCGGGAGCAGTGAGTGAGAGAATCGTGGGCATTTGCTCAGGACTGCCGGTGCGGTTAATCATGGTGCGGTATTGGGGGTCCGAAAGCACATCGTCTGGAGAATACTGGATGCCCCATGCAGGGAGGAGGTTGGGGAGGTGAGAGCCGATGGGGGGAGGCATCATCATCGTATTGGGCGCATTCAGCCGGGCCGCCAGACTGAACGGATCCAGAAGTGCCAGAATTTTTCCTCCACGCATTAAAAATTGATCGACTGCAAATTCTGTTTCGGGCGTGATTCCCATAGGATGCACCAGCAGTAAAACATCAATGTGCTCGGGGATAGAGGGGGTATCCGGATTCAGTTCTTCAATTTTGAAAAGCGAATGCAGTTCAGAAAACGCAATCCATTCGGGTTGTTGAGTGGCGGACGCCATCGGGTTCAGTTGCGGGGTATAAGAACCCAGCACGGACAAACCACTGATCAGCCCCAGTACAGGCTTTTCGGTAAGCGTTGCCTGGGAAATGGCGCGTGACAGATCATATTCCAGGAGGTTTTCCCGTTCCGGTGATAAAAAGGAGAGGGACACTTTTTGATCGATACATGTAATAGAGACTCCTAAATACACGAGTTCTCCTGTATGGGTGGGCTGCCCGTACACCCCATCCAGATTGGCAGAATCCTCTGCTTCAGAATCCGGTTCGGGATCCAGCTTCTGGACTTCAATCATGCCATCGGATGCCAAAGCGTATTCATTTAATAAATATTCAATGCGCTGTGCATAATTGCGCAGGAAAACCGGCATCGCATTATTGCGTTCTGAAACATAGAAGCGGAGGGTCACCGGGTTTTCCAGGTTGTTGAGAATTTCGTGTGTCCCTTCGGACAAAGTAAACATTCGGTCTTCGGTCAGATCAACCCGCAGACGCATATTTTTTACAAAGACGTTGACTGCGAGAAAGATCAAAAAAATGCTGATGATTCCAATGATGGAAAACCAGATTCCGGAGAAAGAGGATGGAGATTTTTTTGTCATAGTTACATAAAAGCTAGAAGTCCCGAGAACAATTATTTCCGTTTGTTATGGATAATCTGGGCTGTCAGGAAGAGGCAGAATGTTATGGTGGAGAGAAAATACACCAGGCTGCCCACATCCAAAACCCCGCGTTGAAAATCTTCGTAATGTGTCATCACGCTTAACGAAGCGATGAAATCCACGAACCATCGTGCATTGGGTGCAAACTGGATAATAGGATTGATAACAGGTGGGTATCCGGCCAGGAGCAGCAGCATGCAGACGGTCACAGACAGGATAAAGGCAATTACCTGATTGCGTGTGCAGGCAGACGTGATACAGGTAACGGCCAGATAGGTGCCGGATAATAAAATACTTCCGAGATACCCACTGAGAATAATCCCGGTATCGGGGTCGCCCAGATAACAGACCGTCAAAACGACCGGGAAGGTCAATAACAGTGCGAGAATAATAATGCTCCAGGCTGCCAGAAATTTTCCCACAATCGCCTG
Source organism: uncultured Chthoniobacterales bacterium (assembly GCA_934667795.1). GTDB lineage: Bacteria > Verrucomicrobiota > Verrucomicrobiia > Chthoniobacterales > CAKUMP01 > CAKUMP01. The sequence continues at coordinate 2,884 of CAKUMP010000111.1, forward strand.
CCAGGGAGAAATCGGGTAGGTCAATAAAAGTTCCAGAGTTCCGGTGCGTTGCTCTTCTGACCAGAGACGCATTCCCATGGCCGGAACCAGAAACAAATAAAGCCACGGGTGCCACATGAAAAAGGGAAAGGTCAGCGAGGCTTCTCCACGTTCAAAAAAACCACCGATCATGAATGTAAAAAATCCTGATAACAGGAGGAATATCACAATAAAGACATAAGCAACCGGCGAGTGAAAATACGCCATCAGTTCTCGCCCCGTGATAGTTCGGATTTGATTCCAGTGCGAAGTCATTTTTATTTAGAAATTTCCTTGTTTTTCCGGGAGGTGGTCCGGGAATGGGGTTGGGTGTTTGAATCTGTTGTTGTTGAATCCGGATTGGTAATGGCGCGGAAGACGCGATCCAGCTTTCCTTCGTGTGGGTGGAGTGCAGTGAGTATCCAGTTTTCCTGCCGGATTAAATCCTGAAGGGACGAAAAAAGCGAAGAGGGGGCGCCGGGTTTTGGAAAAAGAAGAAAGGTATTTTTTTCCAGATGGCGAACGGATCCGACTTCCCGGAGCGATTGCAGCCTGGGAACAGGATCATTGGCTTCGGCTGGAAGCTGAAGCGAAATTTCAAAAGCGGCACTTCGTTTATCCTTTTGTTTCAAACTTTCAGGCGTGCCATTTGCCACAATTTTCCCATGATTGATAATGATGGCGCGAGTGCAGACCTCTTCCACTTCTTCCAGAATATGAGTGGAGAAAATAATCGTTTTTTGTTCTCCCATCGACCGAATGAGCGTACGGATTTCGTGTTTTTGGTTGGGATCCAGTCCATCGGTGGGTTCATCCATAATCAGGATGGGAGGATCATGAATCAGACTCTGGGCCAGACAGGTACGATGGCGATACCCTTTTGAAAGCGTGTCGATACTTTGATTTTTTACCTGCTGGAGGAAGCACATTTCCAGTACCTTGTCGATTGCGGATGGGACTTCGGCACCGCGAAGCCCGCGGATTTTTGCGGAGAAACGCAGGAAATCCGAAACCGTCATATCCGGATAGCAGGGGGCATTTTCTGGAAGATAGCCTATCAGGCTGCGTGCCTTCAGTGGGTTTTCAGTGAGGAGTTGATTGTTGATCCGGATGGAGCCGGAAGAAGGCGTCAGAAATCCGGTAATCATCCGCATCGTCGTCGATTTTCCAGCGCCATTGGGCCCGAGAAATCCCAGAATTTCTCCGGGATTCACTTCAAACGTGATTCCGTCCACGGCTGTCTTTTTTCCAAAATTTTTACTTAAATTTTCGACTTCTATCATATTTCTGTTCTTTATCAGGTTAAAAGGAAACCTGGCTCCAAAAATTGGAGGGGTAGATGGGGATGGTCTTATTGTCTTATAGACTCGCGATAAATGCGAATGATTCCCGTTGGAATTTAAGAGAATCTTTTAAATAGATACTTTGAGAACAAAAATGTTCAAATTTTTTTAAAAAATGAGGAAAAAAATTCCTGAAGAGAGAATTTGGGTTGCCATGGACGGAGGAAATCGGTTAAATAATAGAACACATGAAAAAGTTCCTCATCCTTGCAATAATTTCGGCAACTGCATTCAGCGTTAGTGTGCAGGCGGATATTCACAATCCTCCCTCCAATGATCATGGTCCTACGCGTAAGTTAGGGCGTGCATTATCGAATCTGGCATTTGCGGCGACAGAGATCCCTCATTCTATTGCCACGATTAATGAACAGGAAGGAAACAGTGCTTCTGCCGGGTACGGAGTGACCCAGGGCGTTGGACGCACTCTCCGCCGTATTCGCTATGGTTTACAGGAATTGGTGACATTCCCTGGACCTACGAACAAAGGAAAATACAGCCATTTCTGGAAAACAGACACGATCTGGGGAAATGGTGGCATGAAAGAATTCCCTCCTGAACTCGGCTGGGAATCCAAATATGATTATTGCCGATAAGCATATTACCGACTAATGCGTAGTTGCTTACAGGTATACCTTATTAAGCAGCAAGATACGTTATTTATAAAATTTACACCGGCCTTCATGGACATGTTTCATGGAGGCCGTTTTTTATGGTTGGACATACAGGATAAAACGGATGGAGCCCATCTGCGTACAGCATCAGGAGATTATGAAACACAAAACGAGTAAGAAGGTGGATATCAAGAAAAGTATTCAAGCGTCTTTGAAAGAGCATGGGGAAGACGTGTGGAAATTGGCATTAAGGATTCATAAATTGGCGGAAAAACCATTTGAAGAAGTGGAGTCGAGTGTACAATTAGGGGAGTTTCTGAAAGCGAGAGGGTTTCGGGTGGAATATCCATTCAAGAAAATTCCGACTGCCTTTCGGGCGGAATGGGGGAAGGGGAAACCGGTTGTGGGGATGTTGGGGGAATATGATGCGTTGCCGAATTGTGGTGCTGCACCGGGAACCTGGGGACATGGCTGCGGGCATAATTTATTAGGGACAGCTCCTGCGCTGGGGGCCGTCATGGCGAAAGAAATACTGGAAAAAAGCGCTGGAGCCGGGAAAATTGTTTATTATGGATGTCCTGCGGAAGAAATTCTGGCAGGGAAGGTGTATATGGCGCGGGATGGGGCGTTTCGGGACTTGGATGTCTGCTTGTCCTGGCATCCTGGCGGGTTAGCGGGGGTGAATGCGTATGGGGGGTCGGCATTGGATTCGATAGAGTTCGAATTTTTCGGAAAAACGGCACATGGAGCCTCTGCGCATAATGGACGCAGTGCACTGGATGGAGTGATTTTACTGGATGTGGCCGCAAATTATCTGAGAGAGCATGTTCCGGAAAATGTCAGGATTCACTCGGTGATCCAGGAGGGTGGAATTGCTCCAAATGTGGTGCCGGAATATGCAAGCAGTTGGTATTATGTGCGTGGAGCAAATCGCCAGCAGGTGGATGAAGTACGTAAACGTTTGATTGCCTGCGCACGCGGTGCCGCAGAAGCGACAGAAACCAAAATGAAATGGAATCGTCGTACCGCCATTTATGAACGTTTGCCAAATTTTGCTTTAAGTGAGCGGTTGCTGAAACATGTCAATCAGGTGGGATCGCCGGTTGCAACGGCTGAGGATAAAAAATTATTGAAAAAAACGGTTGGCTGGGATGGGGAATTTGTGGAGGAGGTGCGACAGACGATGGGAGCACAGACCAGAGGTTCTTCTGATGAAGACAGTGTGTCGTGGCTTGCTCCGTTAGGCAGGTTTAATATGACTTGTTATGCAAAAGAAACGACTGGGCATCATCGCGATCTCACGGCGCAGGTTGCTTTACCATTTGCTCGAAAAGGCTTGGCACATGCGGCAGAAGTTTTTGCCCGTACGACAATCGACCTTTGTCAGGATAAAAAATTCTTTGCCGAAGTTCGTAAAGAATTTTCAGAAAAAACAAAAGGGTTTACGTACGACCCGTTAGTGTCAAAACGGCAAATTCCGGCAAGCAGTTTTAAATAGATTTTCCGTTTTTAGAATGGGGAGAACGTGTGAACGCCTTCTGTTACGAAGAGGTCATCGATCGCGCCGTTGAAATTGGAGAAATAATTGGAAACCGGGCGTTCTCCGATTGTGAACCTTCTGGGGAGCCAATGGGTGGAGCCGGATGAAATGAGGGTGGCAGAAACCGGAATTTCTTCAAGCAGCGTACCATTGAGATAAAAAGAAATGCTCGCATTGTTGGGAGCAATGTAGTGGTACGTAAATGCAACATGGTTCCAGTTGAGAAGATCGACTTGCCAGTTGGTTGCTGCAGTTGCAGTACGTTGAGCGGTATTGATGCCGTCGCCTTGCGTGAACTCCATGCGCCAGTTTCCGCTGGTTGTCTGGAGGAGGTAGAAACTCCAATGCCCTGCGTTGTCTCCGGTTGTGGTACTACGGCCCCCGCGATCCATGACTACCACTGCGTGTGGTTCATCGGGGATGCTGTTAAATTTAATCCAGGCACCTGCGGTGAAACTGGTTGCGACCATGGCAAGGTTATTATGTTCCGGGAGTGTTGCAACCGCACGCGGATTACCGGTCGTTCCGGAATCTTCCGGTTTTCGTTCGATGCGAATGGCATTTCCAAATCCGGAAGTTCCCGGGATATCAACCCCGGGAGTGAGTGAGGGAGGGGAACCAATTCCTGCATCAATCGCAGCATGGTATTCATTGCCGGAAGAATCCGGAAAATAGGGCGTTTCAGCGTCTGTTATCAGCGTGTCTCCGGTAATATAAATCCCTGTGATACCGGAAAGACTTTCGGATACAGGTTTGGTCAGGTCAATTTCTTCCGCCTGTAATGCAAAAGGCGTGAAAGCAAATGGCAAGACGCATGCAAGCGCATCTGTCAATTTTAATGAAGAAACCCGGATGAACGGTTTGGACGTACGGGTGGTATTAAATATGTTGGGGGATATAGACATAGGTATGAGATAAGCCGTTTAGAGGGCAGTTTCAAGCAGAATTTGGAAAACGGGGGGAATTACCAATTACGAATTACGAGGCGCATGGCGCAGCGCAGTCAGAACATAGGTAACATTTGGGTTGGTATTGGATTACGGGTCTGTCCCTAATAGGACGTTCGAGGGTTGCTTAAGGGTCTGTCCCTAATAGGATGCTCGGGTTTGCTTAAGGGTCTGTCCCTAATGGGACTATGGAATACTAATGGAATACTGC
>CAKUMP010000112.1 GCA_934667795.1 uncultured Chthoniobacterales bacterium
CTCTGCACCGCTTTGGTTCGAACGACGTATGGGTTTCGCCATGCGAAGGGGGTTCGTACCCCCATTTGCTTCATCCAACGGCACGTTAGCCGACGAGGACGTCGGCGCTCCCAGGGGGCAGTGTTCTCCATGCGGTGACGTATCATCGCATGGAGAACACTTCGGGGGCGAACGCAATTCGCCCCTACATTGCAAACTTTGATTGTGTGACCTGATCTAACGCGTCGAGGTCCACTTCGATGCCCAGCCCGGGGCCGTCTGGAACGATGACCATTCCTTCTTCCACCTTGAAATCTTCCTTCATGAGGTGTGTTTGTCTCAGCCATGGTCCGACTTGATCGCCCGGGAGGTTGCAATTAGGAGTTGCGGAGGCGATTTGAAGTTGAGCGGCTGTGTAAATCCCCAGATCCAATCCGCTTCCATGCCAGACGGGTAGATTAAACTGATCTGCCGTGGCTGCCTGCATCCGCCATGCGAAAAGCCCTTGCGTATGACTGTCAATATTTAGCCCACCGACCGCGCCTGACGACACCACCTGGTGGAGCATTTCCGGTGGATCAATATGCAACACCAAACGTGCCTGGATTTTCGGCCGGAGAGTTGCGAATTCCTGCAAATGAAAACGTGCAAATGGATCTTCCAGAATCCCCATATTGCCTACCTTGTCCATTGCCAAAATCGTTTTCAAAGCATCATCCAGACGATAAAACCGTCCATTCGGGTCCACCGTCACATGAAAATCTTCTCCAACCGCATCCTTAATCGCCTCTAACCTTTCCACGTTTGGATCTTCCAGCGTCGTTTTTAACTTAATCCCTCGAAATCCTAGTGCATACCCCCGTTTTGCACATTTTGCAGCATCTTCCGGAGTTGTGCGCCCCATCCAGTAATCCACACTGACCCGGTCCCGCCATCTTCCTCCAAAAAGCGTACTGAGCGGGACATTTGCCCGTCTGGCCACCAGATCGCAATACGCCATTTCAAACAACGTGTTCAAGGGATGTCGTAACCGATGTTTGAGCAGGTGCTCCGGCGGGGTAAATTCCGAAGGAGGTAAAGGCTGATGAAAGTATGTTGGATTCGGAAATGCGGGCCACATACTGTGTCGCCCTGCTGACTGCATGGGTTCCAGCAGTTTATTAAAAACGGCCTTTAACGTCTCATCCGGCACATTATTGGTCGTCTCTCCCCATCCGAAAAAGCCATCTTCATCTTCAATGCGTATAATCGTTCGATCTCCTGCACTGCCATGGGGGCCAAAAACAGAGTAAGTACTTGTCCACCCCTCCTGATAGGGAACGCGCACTTTCCACACCTGCCAGCTTTTTATCCGAAATGCATTCATCATTTTAAAATAAAATGTTATAAGGTGATATTGATTCCCTTTTCGCTGAGCCATTCCTGGATGGCATCCTGTCGATTCCATGTGGATTTAGAAACATACGCTTCGGGGTTATGAACAAACCCACCATCCACAGGGATGACTGCGCCCTGAACAAAGCTCGCCTGGTCCGAAATGAGGAAGGCGACCGCATTGGCAATATCTTCGGGCAATCCTGCACGTCCTACTAAAGAACTGCGACCGGATTCCGAAATATGACGTGGTAAAATGTCTTTTCGCAGCAGCATCGCCTGTTCTTCCGGCAATTGTTTCAATACAGGACGCAAAAATGCATCGCCCGGAACAGATCCCACCCGAATACTATTGACCCGAATCCCTTCCAGCCCCCATTCCAGCGCCATCGTTTCTGTCATCTTTTCCAATGCCGCTTTCAAGGATGCGTAAATGCCTTTCCCGTGCATCAGTTTCAACGACTGGACACTCCCGATATTAATAACCCCACCACGTGTCTTTTTCAGGTCTTCATAACACGCCTGCGCCAAATAAATAGGCGCCAGGAAATTTACATCCACCATCCGCTCCAGAAAGTCCGGCGTTGCTTCCATATACAATCTACGCCCGTCATTTGCCGTCGCATTATTAATCAAAAGCTTCACCGGCCCCAAGCGCTCTTGCGTCGATTGCACAATCGCCACACACTCGTCGTGTTTGCTTAAATCCGCATAAATTTGTGTCGCGCAGTTTATGTCCTGCCCTGTAACTTTTCTATGTTCGATAAAACTCTTTTCTGAAGACCCACAGGCAGCTACCGCCCATCCTTCTTTCGTCAGTCGGTCACACAACGCAGGTCCAATAATACCTGTAGCTCCTGTAACAATCGCAACGGGTCTGGAAGAAGAGGAGGTTTCATTATTCGTATTCATATAAGCCTGAATAATATTCCTTCTATTTCAATTGAAAACAAAGAAATACAATTTTCACTCGAATATTATAAAATTTCTTCAGAAAGTTTTTGAATCTGCGGTTCCTTGTTCTTTTTCTTCAACTTTCGGGCGGAAGGGTGTTTTAGCTCCGTGGAGTCAGGGGCTTCTCTCAATGCTTCCAACTCTTCCTCCGTCACCTGCTTACGTTCAAATTTTCCAAGAATCAGATATACGCAGGGCACCACATATAAAGTAAAACAGGTGGAAACGAGCACCCCGCCAATAATGGTAATCGCCATCGGAATGCGTGTTTCACTGCCCGGCCCCGTAGAGATCGCGGAAGGCAATGCTGCCCCCATCGTCGCGCAGGAGGTCATCAAAATCGGACGCAAGCGGATCGGACAAGCCGTTTTTAATGCATCCAGAATCCCCAACCCCTCTTTTTCCCGCTGGTGATTCGTAAATTCGACCAGCAAAATGGAGTTTTTCTTCGCAATCCCCATCAATAAAATCCCGCCAATGGCACTGTAAAGGTTCAATGACTGCCCGGACATCCCCAGTGCAATTCCTGCACCTGTAATACTGAACGGCAACGCCATCAAGACACTGACCGGATGCAGAAAACTGTTGAATTGCGACGCCAGCACCATGTAAGCCACCACAATCCCGAGCACAAATGTAAACAGTAATCCGTCAAACGATTCCTTAAACGTCGCGGCTCCCCCTTCCAGGTTAAATCCGTATCCGTCCGGCAAAACTTCCCGACTGATCTGACTCGCAGCAGCCAAAGCATCACTTTGCGACGCACCCGGCACAAGGTTGCCCGTGATCGAAATCGCACGCTGACGATTCACGCGGGAAATCGATTCTACCGTCGAAATTTCTTCCAGCGTGATCACATCTCCCAACGAGATCAACTCCCCGAATGAAGTCCGCACCTGGAGGTCTTTAATATCTTCGGGATGCAGTCGCTCTTCCGGCTTCAGGCGAATACGCACATCATAACGCCTCCCATCGTTGGTAAATTTCCCTTCTCGAATTCCTCCAATCGCCGCATTAATCGTGCGCCCGACATCTTCCATGCTGACACCGCGCAGAGCCGCGGCCTGACGATCGGGAATAATACGTAATTCTGGCATCCCCGTCCGGTAATTGGAATCCAGATCCAGCACCAGCCCGGTTTCATTCATCCGACGGATAATTTCATTTGCAGCCTGATTTAATTTCTCAAAATCCCCACCTGTCAGATTAAACTCCACGGGATGACTCCGCCGCGCGGTAAACCCACGGGTGGAAACATCCTGATACGTCAGCCGCACTCCTTCTAATTCAGGTCTTTTTGCCAGATCTTCGCGAAACTGAGAAATTAACTGGGCCTGACTCTTCTCGCGCTCGTCTTTAGGAGTCAACGTCACCCCGGCAAATCCGCGAGTCGTCCCCCCACCTCCCCCAATGGAAACAAAAAAACGATCTACTTCCGGTTGCGACTGCAGGTATTCTTCCACAATCTTCACTTTTTCACTGGTGGCTGCCAGTGAGGTTCCAGACGGCGCCCGCATCTGAATCCGCATGTAATTCTGGTCCTGCGATGGAACAAATTCGGATCGCAATCCACGAATTTCCACCACCGACCAAATAAATAACCCCAACGAAATCAAAACAACCGGCCAGCGGAATTTTAACGCATACCCCAGCGTCCATCCATACGAGCGCGCCATATAATGAAACAGTTGTTCAAGCTTGCGCTCATACCCCCCTTTTCTCCCAGTATTATTCAAAAATTGCGAACACCGCATCGGTGCCAGCGTTAATGCTTCCAGCAAGGACAACATCACAGCCGCCGTAATCGTTACTCCAAACTGGAAGAAAAATTTCCCGATAATCCCCTCCATAAAGGCAACCGGAAGGAAAATCGCCACCACCGCAATGGTCGCCGCAATCGCCGCAAATGTAATTTCTGTTGCCCCGTCCCGCGATGCACGAATCCGGTTTTTCCCCATCTGGAAATGCCTGACAATATTCTCCAGCACCATAATAGAGTCATCCACAATAATCCCGATCGCCAGCGCCAGCGCCAACAGCGTAAAGGTGTTTAAGGTAAACCCAAGAAAATATAAAATGGTAAATGTCCCGATGACCGATGTGGGAATCGATAAAACAACGTTCAATGCAGAACTGAACGAGCCCAGGAAGGCAAGACACAGGAACGCTGTCAAAACCCCTGCGATCAGCAACTCATGCTCGGTCTGTTTAACGACCTGTTCGACAAAAATCGTGTAGTCCACCACCACATTGATATCCATCCCGTCCGGCAGACCTTCCCGAATACGCTCCAACTGCGCTTTTACCGTTTTTCCTACCTCAACTTCATTCGATCCCCTTTGTTTGCGCACCCCAATCGTAATTGCATTCGCTCCCTCGACACGGGACATGCGGCGAATATCACTCACTCCATCCTCTACGGTCCCGATATCGCCAATCCTGATATTACTCTCATAAATAATCTGCCCCCCACGCCTCGTAATCAGAATATTCGACACTTCTTTCGCCGTGAGACCTTCCCCCATCGTCCGGACGTTTAACTCGTTCTGAGAGTTTTCAATATATCCACCTGCGAGTTCCAGATGTTCCCGCCGTACCGCTTCCTGCACGTCCAGTACTGACAACTCATATTGCTTTAATTTTTCGTTCTCGACCCAGATCCGAAGGTTTCTTTCACTAAATCCTCCGATCTGTACTTCCCCCACGCCTTCAATCACCTGCAGTTGGTCAATCAGATACGTATCCACATAAGTGATCAGCTCTCGCAGATCTGCCTCTCCGCTCAAGGCGATCCACATGATCGGCTCCCCTTCTGTGGTGTTTTTCCGAACAATCGGAGGATCGACGTTTAATGGCAACCGCACCTGACTCAATGCCGCTTGAACTTCCTGTACCGCCGCATCAATATCCCGGTCCAGATCAAATTCCAGTTCTACGGTCGCCGACCCTTGCCGCACGGTGGATCGAATTTCCTTCAACCCTTCCACTGCAATCACTTCCTGCTCGATCTGGTCCACCAGCTCGGTTTCCATGATCTCAGGAGCCGCCCCCTCCCATGTGGTCCGGACTTCCAGTACCGGGAAATCAATGTCCGGCATCTGGCTCACCCCCAGTCGTCCAAAACTGATTGCCCCAAAGACAATCATGGCAGTCATGAGCATCCAGGCAAAGACCGGGTTTTTTATAGAAAATTCAGATAAGGACATGCGTTTCTTTTCCTGCTGTAAAGCACTATTGCACCGTTGGCACCATTCCTGCCGCTACCTGTAATTGTATCAGACTTGCTCTCGCCTGCAAATCCGTCGCCACCAAGCGGCGCCGGGACTCCTGCCACTGCGCGAGACCGGTTAATACATCCAGGTTGCTGGACCTTCCTAGTTCATAATCGCGTTTTTGTTGTTCATAATTTTCTTCCGTCAACCCCGTTACATCCCGAAGTTGAAACATCTGAGCCGAGGCACTGGAAAACTGGACATACGCCGTGCGCACTTCCGAATCAGAGATGCGCGACACTCGTTCAATTTCCAGTTCCGCTATCCGAAACTCTGCCTGCGTTTCCGCAACCCTTCCACGTCTCAATCCCCCATCAAACAAGGGAACTTCTACCGACAAAACGACTTCCATATCGAGATTCGAATCCGTTTCCTCTCGCCATCCCACACCTGCGCCCACCGCTACTCGCGGTTTGCGATCCGCTTCTGCCGCCTTGATATTGCTCTCCGCAGAATCCGCCCGACTGTAAGCCGCCAGTAAGTCCGGTCGATTCAGCCTGTTCGCTAAATAAAACCTCAAATCTGTTGCTTCAGGAAATTTCCCAGGATCCTGCAAACGCAGTTTATCTGCAGAAACTCCGGTCAAATACGCCAACAGTTCTTTTGTCGCATCCCGCATCCCCTGGATAATTTCCACTTCCACCCGCGACCCTTCACGCTGCACTCTTGCTGCCAATAGTTCACTCGTGCGCGATTTCCCCAAATCCAGCCGCCGCTCCAGCTCTTCTACCAACTGCCCACGCGCTTCATCCAGTTCATACAAAACTTCCAACTGCCGGTCATAACTCACAATCTGATAATACAAATCCGCAACATCCATAAACAGGCTCTGCCGTTGCCGTAAAAGCTGTTGTTCTCTCGCATCCCGCGATTTCGCCTGCACCTCTCCCAAATAATAATCCCGAAACCCATTGAAAATCGTATATTGCGCCGAAACGCCTGCTCCACCAAACCCTTCACTCCGCCAGGAGTGACCGTTTCTCTGTTGCAGACGCATCCCCAGATCCACCACTCCATCCATTTGCGGCTTTAACATCGCCATGGCCTGACGGTACCGCGCCTCAATCACCTGTACTTCTTCTGCCCCGATTTTTAATGTCTCACTGCGCTTTACCGCATATTCATAACATTCTTTTAACGACAACTCCGTTTCCCCGCGTATTTCCCCCATGCCCATCCAGATTCCGATGAGAAATAGCACCCCCCCTGCTTGCAATCCCTTGTTTTTCCCCTCATCCGATACATACCCCCTTTAAGATTAATTCCACAAAACTCCTCGCTTCGTCATCTTTCACGACCGTCTCAGGCAATAACACAAATCGCATCGCCAATGCCATGGTCACCCCCTGAATTAATGTCACCAATTGCTCCGGTGAATACCCCTGCTTCAACTCCCCCTGGTCCTGCGCTTCCTGGATCAGTTCCATTAAAAACGTTCTGTTCCTCCCTCGCAATGCCACTTTCTTCGGCACTTCCTCCGGCGCACTAAACGCATACGCAAAACATAATCGCATCAATTCGCGATTCTCCGCAGCAAATCGATTCATCACCCGCACTATCGCTGTCAATTTCCCCTCAATACTCTCTTCCCCCACCACCGCTTGACGCATCAACCCATGTCGCACATCTAATGCCTGCTCTACCAATGTGTTATACAAACTCTCCTTGCCCTCGAAATAATAATACAAGGCCGGTTTCGAGATTTCACATTTCTCCGCTATATCCCGCATCGAGGTCCCCGCGTACCCTTTCGCCGCAAATTCCCCCAACGCAACCCGCATTATCCGATCCTTCATGCTCTCTGTCCCCATCATGTGCATCCCTTAAACTTACTTACCGTTCGGTAAAAAAGTCAAACAGGATTGATCATTTCTTCCTGAATATTCCAGTTAATGCCCAGAAGCGGGTAACTAATAAAACAGAGGCAATGGCTAAAG
>CAKUMP010000113.1 GCA_934667795.1 uncultured Chthoniobacterales bacterium
TGGACATGTGGAATTTGTACGCGTGTTTCCCTATGACTCTGAATATGCAAGTGTGGGAACGATACCGGATGAGAAAAATCCTTACTATTGATGCAACATCCAATTTTACGATACGGAATTCTGTTGGTTGTGGTAGTTGCTGTCTCGATGCTCGCGATGTGGGGGTGTGAGCAATTGTTCGGCGAGAGGGCACGTCGGGCAAGTGTGCAAAATACGACAGGAGTGGTGATGTCCGCAGCGCTGAATACCGCAACTTCTCATCGTGCGGTGATGGATTGTCGCATCGAAAACCAGACCTCAAAAATTGCTCACTCGGTCGTTTTTACAGTGGAAATTCTGGAAGAATCAGGAGAAATGGTCGGAACAAATCCCTTGGGAAATGTACTAAACCTCCAACCCGGCGAAATCCGCGAAATAGAATTTCCGGTCCCCCTAATGAAAGAAGTCCCACCAAACTTCCAAATTGAAACCACAGTAAACCTGGTGCGTTGGGAACCACTCTGAACCACAGAATTTAGTACTCTGTGGTTCTCCAGATATTCGGTGGTTCGTTCCAGTTGATCAGGGGGCCGATGGGGACAATGCGGGTGGGGTTGATTTCGTCGTGGGTCTGGTAATAATGGCGTTTGATATGATCAAAATCGATGGTTTCTGCGATGCCGGGTTGCTGGTAGAGGTCGAGCAGATAGCCGTGGAGGTTGGGGTAGTCCAGAATTCGACGGAAATTGCATTTGAAATGGCTATAATACACAACATCAAACCGGATGAGTGTACAGAAGAGTCGCCAATCTGTTTCCACGATCCCGGAACCCATGATGTAACGACGCGATGAAAGTCGGGCATCCAGCTCATCCAGTGCGGCGAATAATAAATGACATGCTTTTTCGTAAGCCGTTTGTGAAGTTGCAAAGCCTGCGCGATACACCCCATTGTTGATTTGTTCGTAAATGAGGGTATTCCAGCGTTCCATGTCTGCCTGGAGGGCTTTGGGGTAAAGATCGACTTCCGGATGGCGGGCAAATGCATTGAATTCTTCGTTAAGCATCAGACAAATATCGTCCTCGGAGTTGTTGACAATGCATTTTGTTTCTTTGTCCCAAAGGACAGGGACGGTGACGCGGTCTTCAGGGTCGAAATCGGGATTGCTGGCCTGATACGCTTCGCTCAAGTAGGAAAACCCATTGATGGGGTCTGCTGTGAAGCCGGGACCTTCACGAAATGCCCAGCCTTTTTCGTCGCGAAAGGGATCTACGACGGTAACACCAATGACTTCTTCCAGGCCTTTCAGGTTGCGGAAAATCAGGGTGCGACATGCCCAGGGGCAGGCGAGAGAAATGTAAAGATGATAACGTCCGGCCGCAACCGGATATCCCGTCGATCCATCTTGAGAAACAAATTTTCTGAAAGCATCTTCCTGACGTTCAAATTCTCCGTCCGGAGACTGTTCCTTTGCGAATTGCGCTTTAGCTGTCATAAGTTTAAAGGGGTAAAAAGATAACATCGCACAAGTTTTGTGGTTTTACAATCTGACGATTTTGGAATGCGGCGGTTTCCGCCATTTTGGATCATCGCGAATGGGATGTATGAACAACCTTCGCATGGCGAAACGCACATGTCGTTCGAACCAAAGCGGTGCAGAGCCCCGCACTCCAAATTCTTCCCGTGTGGTGGGACAAATCTTTGATGGGAGCGCCGACATCCTCGTCGGCAGGATAGGAGATGGTTTTCCGCTTGTTTGGCAGGTTTGGGGTTGGTACGGTTATTTCTGTTAGGCGATCGCTCTGAGAACAGGAGAGAAATTTTATGAGCACATTAAAAGTGACGGTTTGGAATGAAGGACGGCATGAGAAAGAAAATCCGCGGGTACGGGAAATTTATCCGGGGGGGATACATGGGGCGATTGCGGGATTTTTGCGGAAGGAACCCGATTTGGAAGTGCGGACTGCCACCCTGGATGAGCCGGAACATGGGCTGACGCAAGAAGTGTTGGACGAGACTGAAGTTCTGATCTGGTGGGGGCATCGGGCACATGGAGCCGTGGAAGATGAAATCGTCGCACGCGTTAAAAAACGGGTGCTGGAAGGCATGGGATTGATCGTTTTACATTCCGGACATTTTGCGAAAATTTTCAAAGCGTTGATGGGAACCGCTTGTTCGCTCAAATGGCGGGAGGCAAATGATAAAGAGCGGCTTTGGAATATTCTTCCCACCCATCCTGTTACGCGTGGGATTGGGGAGTATTTTGACATCCCGGCGGAAGAAATGTATGGAGAGCCGTTTGGCATTCCGACACCGGATGAATTACTGTTCATTTCCTGGTTCACCGGCGGGGAAGTTTTCCGCAGTGGAGCGACATGGTATCGCGGGCATGGTCGTGTCTTTTATTTCCGCCCGGGGCACGAGACATATCCAACTTATCATCAGGCGGAAGTTCAACGTGTCATTACCAATGCGGTGTATTGGGCAAGACAAACGGTTTGTATTCCTGATGCCACCCCGAATTCTCCCCCCTTGGAAGAACTTCCTCCTGATGCGCTGGCAGAAGAGCGATCCAATATCGGGTATAAGTAGGTAATAAGTTTATTTATTCTACACGTTTGCAAAAGATGGGGGGGGAGTATCAAAAGACCTTACCTGTCTGGATCGCCACTTGTAGAAGTGGCGACCCTAACGGGATTCGAACCCGTGTTACCGCCGTGAAAGGGCGGTGTCCTAACCGCTGGACGATAGGGTCTTTTTCACTAGGAAGTGCAAATACTTAACAGAAGCACAGGGAGATGCAAGAGAAATTTGCGAAAAAAAGCAAAAAAGTGGAAAAAAAAGTGAATTATGGGGGGGAAAGGGCATAAATGAGGAATTTGGAGGAAAATAAAACGTAACCGACAAGGTGGAGAAAGTTGACAAGAAGAAGGGATATTGCCAGAGTTTTCAGAGTTTTGTTTTAAACAACAGGTGGTGTACTGTGCGGATGAAAATGGAATGAATTTTTTACGGATCATATATAATGTGCTGTTTCCGGTAGTTTTAGTGGCGTTATTGCCTGGATATTTGCTGCGGATGATGAAGCGCGGGCAATACGGGAGGAAATTTGGCCAGCGATTGGGGTTTTACGGGGATGAGGAGTTGGAACGGTTGCAGGGCAAAGAAACGGGGAGGGGCGATAGCACAAGGACCGGTCGCGTCTGGGTGCACGCGGTGAGTGTAGGAGAAGTCGGGATTGGGGTAAAAATCATTCAAGAGTTGCGGAAGCGTGGGTGGAAGGAATTTGTTTTATCGACCACGACATCGACGGGGTTTGGGGTTGCGGAACGCGAAGCCGGGGAGGGGGTGGAAGTGGTCTATCATCCGGTCGATTTCTGGTGGGTCGTCCGGAAAGCATTTCGGGTATTTTGTCCGTCAGTGGTCGTGCTTGTGGAAGCAGAAGTCTGGCCAAATATGGTGTGGGAAGCAGAAAAACGGCAGGTGCCGGTGGTTCTGGTGAATGCACGAATGTCGGACCGCTCAGCACGGCGATACCAGAAAGTCAAAGGGATTGTGCGTGGTGTGTTTAATCGGCTGAGCCGGATTTGTCTGCAAGAAGCGGAAGATCGGGAAATATGGCGTGCATTGGGGGTGAAGGAAGAGAAACTGGTGGTGACCGGAAGTGTGAAATTTGATGAAGCGGAGTGGGTTTCGGACATGGATTTCGGGCAGGAATTGAAAAATCTCGGCTGGGCACCGGAGCAGGATTTTATATTGCTGGGAGGGAGTACACATGCAGGGGAAGAAAAAATATTAATGGAAATTTTTCTGGAAGCACGGGGAAAAATCCCGGGCTTGCGTTTGATTCTGGTGCCGAGACATGCAGAGCGTGGGGGCGAGATAGAAAGCAAACTGCAAGCGCTGGGGATGCGGTATATTCGACGAAGTAAGGAAGTGGCTGATATGGCAGGAGGAAATGACTCTCCCGTAGATTGTTTATTAGCGGATACCACGGGAGAGTTGAGAGGGTGGTATGGCGTAGCAAATCTGGTTTTTGTAGGGAAAAGTTTATGTGGTCAGGGCGGGCAAAACCCGTTTGAGCCGGTCCATGCCGGGGTCCCGGTCATTTTGGGGCCTTATATGCAGAATTTTCGTGCGATCACACGCATCTTGCGTCGGCATGGAGCCGTGCTGCAGATCGAGAATGCCGAAGAATTAAAAAAAGCCGTGATCGAGTTGGGCAGTAATCGTCAAGCCTGGCAGAAAATGGTCGAAAAGACCCACCACATACGAGAACTGCACGCCGGAGCAACCGCACGAACCGTTGATCGTATCGAAGAGGTCGTGGCATTCCCCCTCACGGCATCTGCCTCTACAGAATCAGCCGGGCGTTGATATATTACCCTTGTTCAAAACAGAAAGGGAACCGCAGATTAACGCAGATTTTTTTGGATAAGGATGGAGAATCTTTCGACCAAAACGTTAGAAAATATTTGTTTCATGGAACCAGTTTGCGTCTATGTAGATTGGATGTGGAGAAGAGGATAAATCATAAAAAATTAAAAGAATAATCTGTGTAAATCTGCGTTAATCTGCGGATAAATTTTTCTTCGAAATTCCGTGTTTTATGTGAGCTTTTAAAGCCGCAGCAGGAACATCATTTTCCATATTTTGGACAGTAGTGATATTGCTTATTACCTTTTTCCGAAAATAGCGGAGCCGATGCGGACATGGGTTGCTCCTTCTTCAATGGCGATGGGGAAATCATTGCTCATGCCCATGGAGAGATGGGGAAGTCGGGTTGCAAAGCGTTGTTCAAGCGAATCTCGGAATTCGCGCAGTGCCGCAAAATGTTTGCGCGCACCTTCCGGATCAGGAGAAATGGGGGGAATCGTCATAAGTCCGGTGATTTCCAGCCGCGGCAAGCTCAGAATTTCTTCGAAGTTTTCTTCCAGTTGAGCAGGAGACATCCCGTATTTTGTCGCTTCACCGGAAATATTGACCTGAAGAAAAATCGTCGGGAAAAGCCCAAGTTCGCCTGCAATACGGTCAATCGTTTGTGCTAACGACAGCGAATCCACTGTATGGATGGTCGGGAAAAGCGAAAGGGCGAGCCGGGTTTTGTTGGACTGGAGGTGGCCGATGAGGTGCCATTGAAGGTTAGAGGGAAGTTCAGGAATTTTTGTTTTGGCTTCCTGAATTCTGGATTCGCCAAAATGAATCTGCCCCGCCTCCACCGCTTCCCGAATCACGGGCGCAGCATACGTTTTCGAAACAGCAATTAACTGAACAGAATCCAGCGCACGGCTGGCTTTGTCAGTCGCATTTTTTAATTCGGTTAAAATAACATCCAGGCGGTCGGCAACAGTCATGGCATCCATTATCTAAATAAAATAAAACTTTCTGGTTTTGGAAACTAAAGAGAAATCAAATTGACTCTATTATAAGAAATCCTTATAATAAAGGAATATCCTGATATTATTATTTTAAATATAGTTAGAGATAGATGCAAATTCAGACATTCAAGATATTTTGTGACGTGGCAGAGACTTCGAGTTTTTCGAAGGCTGCGGAATTGAATGGGGTGACGCAGAGTGCGGTCAGCCAGCAGATACGGGCATTGGAAGAGCGTTATCGGGTGATGCTGGTGGAGCGTGGGAAGAAGAATTTTGCGTTGACAGTGGAGGGGGAAGTTTTTTTGGAAGCGAGCCAGCAGATTCTGGAAATCATGAATGGGCTGGAAGGGCGGATTCGGGAATTGCGGAATATTGTGGCGGGGGAATTGCGAGTGGTATCGGTTTACAGTATCGGGCTGCATGAATTGCCGGTTTATTTAAAAGAGTTCAAAAAGCGGTATGAGGATGTGGATGTGAAAGTCGATTACCGGAGGTCCTCGCAGGTGTATATGGATGTGTATGAAGGACGGGCGGATATCGGGCTGGTTGCCTATCCGGTAAAGCGAAAGGGGCTGAATGTGGGCGCATTCTGGCGGGATCGTTTGATTATGATTTGTCCGCCGGAGCATCGGCTTGCGAAGAAAGAGAAAATTTCTTTAAAAGACCTGCAAGGAGAGAAATTTATCTCGTTTGAACCGGATTTACCGACACGGAAAGCGATTGATAAAGAGTTTAAGGGGAGAAAAGTGGATGTGAAGCAGGTCATGGAATTTGACAACATTGAGACCGTAAAGCGGGCGGTGGAGATTGAGAGTGGAATCTCGATCGTTCCTGAGACCACGGTGAAAGTGGAATGTGGAAGTGGAAGTTTGTGTGGAATTGCATTGGAAGAAGAACTGTGGCGGCCATTAGGCGTTGTGACCAAGCGAAACCGAGGTGTGAGCCCCGCCCAAAAACAATTTTTGAAATTGTTACATGACGGCCGGAGCGAATAGCGTTTGCTCGAAAAAACTAAATTTGCTGACGAGGACGTCGGCGCTCCCAGCAGCGGTGATGTGTTGCCGCACTAAAAGAACAATCCACGGGAGGGTCAAGAGGCCATCATTGACCCAATCGAGTACCATGCGGCTGGTGATATGGGGGTGGAGGAATGCCAGAAGAATCTGGCTGAGTGAAAGGATTGCGGCGGGGAATAAAAGGATGGAAGTCGGGGACATGTGACTGTCAGAAAACCAGAAAAGGAACAGCAGGCTGGCCAGTGCGAGGATGGGGAGGAGGATGAGAAGGTGGGTGAGGGTTTTGGAAGAGAGGAGCAGGGCCAGGGTTTGGACCCCATGGGCATGGTCACCATTTTGATCGCGGAGGTCACAGAGGCAAACATTCTGGAGAAGTGAAAGAAAGAGCCAGAAGGTCAGAAAAAGGGTAGCGGTCCAGGGAATCGTGCTGAAACGCCAGGCGGGATATAGGAGGGCTGCTCCGGTAATAAAAATGGGTGGAAGGAACGACTTCAGGAGCGGGATATCTTTCAAACGGATATGTAGTCCGGGAACGGGGATAAAATAGCCCAGTGTGACAACGCCCACGACCGGAATCGTGATCAAAGCGATGGGATCGTGGCGGAACAGGATATAAAGGAGGAGAAGGAGCAGGCAGAGCAGGGAATTTATCCCTAAAAAGCGGCGAGTCAGGGGAGAAACGGCTGGCCGGTTATTCAAGGGGTCGGCAGGATCCGGGATCCAGCGATTTACACTATAAAAGAGGAATGTGCCCAAAAAAAGCGTGGGAAGATGGGGGGAAGCCTGCAGGGAAAGCAATTTGCTCAAATAAAAACCTAAAGCGGTCACTGAGCAGGTTGTCCAGACGATCGTAAAAAAAATCGGAAATTGAAAAGTGGTCAATAAGGACGACATGGGAAATAAATCCGGAAATAAAAAAAATTCAATATATCGCGATCTGAAAGCAGGTTGTCCTTGACGTTTGTTAAATTTCTCTTCTACATGGTGGAGGTTTTCTATAATCGGACCATGTTAGAAGAGAAATGCAAGCCTTAAAATTTGGACGTAAGGTTTGAATTGATCAATCAGTAC
>CAKUMP010000114.1 GCA_934667795.1 uncultured Chthoniobacterales bacterium
TTATTTTCAGCATCTCCGACATCTAGAAGGTAATAAAAATACCAATACTGTTTTACGTCATCGATACGTTTACGATATGGTTCATTTTCCTGAGAGAGAGATGCCTGGATTTTTTGAGATGCAGCATCCAGCAGGTGAGTTGCCTGTCCCCAGGTATTGGGTGAGCTTACTCGAAGATTTTTTGGGGACATAAAATCGTAATACGCTTTCATTTCCTGCCAGGCTGGGCCAAATGCGCGCTGCATCCAACGGTCTCTGATATTGTCCAGATTTTCGGCTGAAAGAAATGGATTCCAGAGCATTTTTGTCGCGAGATAATAACGCAGTCCGAATTTTCCAAAATTAAAATCCGTCTCGGCCTCCAGCCCTCGGAACCCCGAGTCGTAAGCCTGCTTCAGGTCGTCATGAATTTTAGGAGCCAGCGGGCTTCCGGAAATTGAATGCATTGTATAATCATGATAATAGCTTTGACTCCAGATCTGATAATCGACGGAGGGCTGCCCTGACAGCAACAAGCGGTATGCTTCTGCCATATCAGAAGAAGATTTGAAAGCTCTCCATTTTCCTCTTCCCCGATTTTTCGGGAAGCCTGCAATTTTAACACGAATTCTGGAATCCAGATTGAACCCCGGGGGGACGTCATGAAAGTTATAACTTAAAAGATTTACACGTAAAAGTGTGTTTTTGGGCTTTCCGGTGGAAGTGAGCTGTTCTTCGGCGGGAAGGGATTTTATCCATTTATCATATTCCAGAAGTAACCATTTAGCAAAACCATAAACAGTATCACTTGCAGACTCAGGACTCCAGACTTCAATGGGCTGGTCCAAGCCTTTGAAATTGTGTAACACATATGGTTCTCCAAATTTTTTGCCTTCTTTTTCCAGGTAGTCGGGGAACCAGTCGGGATTGGCAGCGAGTTCTCCAATATGTTGATAATTCAGATTCCCATCTTCTGGATCACTCTGAAAATCAAAATAGGTGGACGGGTTTTCCTGAAAAGACAGTTCGGCTTGTTTTTTGAGTTCTTCAAAAATTGCTTCTCTTACAAAAGAAACGGAAAGGTCAATAGGATGCCCTAAAAGGCGTTCCCGCACGACCCATTCTTTTCCATCGGATCGCCAGACGCCACTTAATTTGCTGGTAATTTCTTCGTCTCCATTTTTATTAATCCAGACCACTCCTTTATTTTCGGCGGATGCGGCCGGACGGTCTTTTTCATCGCCAAGTAAAATTTTCTGATCTGCCAGAAATCCTTGTGTGGTCCCTCTTCTTCGCATTTCACGTACAACATGACGATGATAATGTCCCAGAGCATGTCCACTGCGGATTCTGGACATCGAACTCCCGGCCATGTGCGTTCCGATCCGCCAGCGTTTATAACTTTCCTGTACCGACTCATCTTCCGGATTATTCACCCACTCAGGACGCATGGTATTAAAACCACGATCCTGCCCGGATGTTGCCGCCAGAAAACGAATATAAAATCCGGGGCGGTCGGAAGTTTCAATATCAAACGTCAAGGGTGTATGATGATGATCCGGAACATGGATCCAATTTGGTCCCATACCTAATACTTCATACTCTACGGACTCCAGCAACCTCACCATCCCATGCGTGAGACCATCCAGGGTGTTCGCAACAATTAAAACGCGTTCCGGTTCTGTCCTTATATAAAAGGCTTCATTTGCATTATAATCATCTTCTTCGGTTGTTTTTAATGCCTCTACAATCTTTGGATCATTTTTAATCTCATCCGGCGCTTTCGCAAAGAGCATAAGAATAATCCCATTAGAAACATCTTCCTTGCGCTCGTGGGGTAACTCCCATCCTGTCATTTTCTTTACCGCTTCCTGCAGGTACTGGACACTATCGGTCATAGGATGTCTTTTAGAAAGTTTTTCATCCGTTGCGTACTGGTAATTGATGGGAGTACTTTCTTTGACCGTAAAAGGTTCCCCCATGCAGATTCCCTGCAATGCGATTGCTATAAAAATGGTAAAAAAGGTTTTCATGTATTTTAATCCACCGTAATCTGGACGCGTTCGACGTAATCAAAAACTTCTGTTTTGGGAGCATTGAGATCTCCCTCGGAAACCACCAGATTTTTCAAACGGATTTCCTTGTGTTTTGCGGGAGCGTAGCGCGTAAGATGAAGCGTCTTTTCCGGAAGTTCCACGATCAGTTTTTTCAAAGTGAGAGGATAATGTACCACCCCATCCTTATCCCAACGCCACTGGCTGTTTGCCGGCCAGTGATGCCCTTCTCCGGGGTATTGTCCGGGAAGTGGAATCCCGATGTAATGCCAACCATCGAAATTGATTCGGCTCACCCCCCAGGCATCATCTGTATTCCAATCTGAAATTTCTCCCGGCTCGAAATCTCCGGCAAGCTCTTTTCCGAGCCAGTCTGCCATCCACTCCGACCCACCGCGCGATTTGGAACCAATCGATGTCCAGCGTTGCCCACTGGCGTCCTCCAATTCAAAAATGATTCTTCCCCATGCAGAATTCCCCTCTACCTGCAAACCGATTTCGTCCGGTTGTCCGGGCAACAGCAACCCTTCCGTGTGTTCCAGCTCGGCATACATCGGCATGGTGTCTTTTCCATGTTCAATGGGGTTCGGAGAAACTTTAATCCCTTCTTTTCCAGCTTCAAAAGTGAAATCACCTTTTCTTCTTGGAGCCATGGTATTGTAATATTCCAGCAAAGGATTTTTTTCCTCCAAAACCCGGAATCCATCCAGAGAATCCAGAGCATGAATGGCGGTCACTTTCCCTTCAGGTCCCGAATCAGGGAAATGCGGATCTCCCAACTGCACACTTTCTATTTTTGCATTTTCCGGGAGTATGACATAAGTTGGCGAAGCACTTGCTTTTAAAGTAAATGTGTGATTTTCCACTTTCACATTTTGTGTTTTGCCAAAAATATCGATGCATTCGGCCAGATCACTTCCTTCTACTTTAAAATGGAAATCCCGTTCTCCCCGAACGACCCAGAACGGGTAAATAGATTTTTTATCTATGTTTGAAAAGTGCAGGAGATAGGCACTTTCACTACCGGTGTCCAGAAAACCCACGTATTTTGTTCCATCAAACACCTGTGTAAACACGCCTATGGCAACAGCCGCAGGTTTTGGGAAAATATCAGGACGTCTGGTCAGCAAACCTACACCTCCCCAATTGCTGTGATAATAACTACTGCCAGCATCCGCGATACCACCAGGGCGAATGCGAGGCATTTCCCACGCCATGGAATGAAGGATATTACGAATCAAATAATCTGTATGCGATTTGTAACTCAAATTCCCCGGATTAGTGGATGGATAAATGGTTTCGTGTGCCTGGGACACTTTTTTATCTTGATACCCGTACGCATCCAGGAGTTGACGATCCATCCATAGACTGGCGTTATTGCCAATGGGATCGGGAGGCTGCGTTTCCGGAAGACGACCGAAAGTAGGATTTTCGTTGCCGCCCGTATCAAACAATTCTGATGGGAATTTATGGCGGTACATTTCCTCGCGAAGCGGAATTGGCCCATTTCCCACATGAATTTTCACGTCAGGGTATTTAGCACGCATGGCTGTTGCGGAAGACATCGCAATGTCCCACATTTGATCAAATCGCTCCTGCTCCTCATCATTCAACTTATAGGGAGGATGATCATGAAAAATATCCGGAGTGCGGGAAACATGTGAACCAGAAATGGAGTCTTCATGAAAAATCAGCATGTCCGGCAATAAGTCCGGGTGTTCTTCCTTCAGTTTTTCATAAGCCTGCACCGCATCTTTAGGATCTTTTGCCCGTGCACCAACTTTAAAGTGATTTCCTTTAATCACCTGATACTTTGCCCGTTCTTCAGGAGACGTATTGAACATCCCGTAACGCAATCCTAATTTGTACATCGCGCTTCCAATTAAGTCATTATCGGTCGGAGTAAAGTGCTCTCCAGTAAATGCCCACGTCCCCCATGGCGCGATCTCACGGTGTTTCCTCTCATCTTTTGGCAAAACGCCAAATGCTGCCTGATACGTTACCAGCAGTTTGTCTTCCCCATGAAGCTCTACAGTAAATGGGTAATACCCGGATGATTGAACCGGCAGTGCAATTTTCTCCTCTACCATCTGCATGGGTGGGACATGCCCACTTTTCGAAACCACTTCTTTTCCATCCAGGAGAAACGACAATTTATACACCTGTTGTTCCTTGGTAATATTTTTGAGTTGCACAGAATAACCCGGAGCATTTTCTTCCTCAAAAAGGGCTGCAGACTCACTCGCTGTTATTTTTAATTGAAGCGGACTAAGTTCTAATGTCACTCCCGCAATTTTCACCCCACTTGGCACCCCTAAAGGACGCCAGCGATAACGGTTCGGATCCGGCGTGCGTCTTGCAAGACGAATCTCTTTGGTCAGCTCCATGTCCACAATATCACCTTCCACATATTGTGAGAACGCGGCATGCAAAGGGATTTTGATGAGTTGTAATTCCTCCCCGCGAGGAATCTCACTTTGGTAATCGCGCATGAGTACCTGGCTATCAACACTTGCTCCGCCAATGCGACGTCCTAAACGCAACGTCAGGATATTTCCATTGTCCGCATCCGCTCGTGCCAGAACATACGCCGCCACATAATCCGCTTTAGGAACCTGTGTTAATGGAACGCGATGATCAGACAAAAAGTAGGTGCCACCATCATACGTTTCAGTAAAATGGCTGGGATCACTCGCGGCTTCCGGCCATCCTGCTTTTTCCAATGAAAGTGTCTCGTTTTCAGAAATGTTAAATGGAACGTCTTCGATGATGTCCTGCGAAGTCGGAGCACTCAGTAAGTGTGCAAGTTCCACGGGAAGAAATTTCTCTTCTGCTTTTGTTGCCACTTCCCGGATATTTTCTACTTTGGATTCTCCGGAAGTGATAACCGTCACATGATCCGTATTTCTTGAAGCCTGAAGCACAAGGCGTCCTTCGATCCATAGAGCAATATGTTGTGCATCATAACGCAAAACTCCCTGGAGCAGTTCATCCTTGTAAGTCTTTGGCTCCAACCCTTCCACCCCCAGTGACGCGCGCGCAGCTTCCTGTGGCCAGAATATCAGCTTGGTGGTGTGGACTCTTTCCCATTTAGAACTGGAGTCCGGGCGGTGAAACTCATAAGCATTTATCGCTTCTTCTTTTTTTACCGGCAAAAGCTCTATTGCAATATCATTTTCCTTTTCTCCAACCAGTTCCAGACGGAAACCGGAAGTTTCATTCGGGATTTTTGCTTCAAAACGATAGACACCGGTTTGCTGTTTCTTCAAATCCAATATTTTTTCAGAACTATGTGCCGAATAAGTGCACAGCAATGCCATCAGTGTAAGGGGAATCCATTTTTTATATTTCATAATAAATCCAAATTTATTGAACGATGAGCTTGCCTCTCATCATACGGTCAAAGTGGGTGATTGTGTAAAAATACCCACCATTTGTGGCATCGCCGAATGTAGGTGGCTCCGCCCAGTTATTTTGAGTGGAACGTACCAGCTTTGCTGAGCCATCAAGGAAAAACATATTTAACCCACGATTTTCGGGCTCTCCATGATATTGAGGTTTTCGTGCAGAACCTTCATCCTCCGGATTGACGCCACCATTCCCGTTCCCCCAAATCGTCCGGTTAAAATGCCCCACGACCCAGAACCCATCTCCTCCGTGATACATTTCAGACGCTAAAACGACTCGAGACAAGGGCGCCGGAATACTCTGCAATGTCCAAAACGTTTCTGTTAATGCTCCATTCCCTGTGTAAGAAAAACCCACATTGCTTGATTTGTCTTTTAACGGGCATCGCAAATCATTCAAAGGCATGGACAAATAAGGTTCGACCCATGTTCCATAACGCAGAGCAGGCATAGGCGTTGTTCCTGTCGTTCGATTCGGTAACGTCCCATTATTGTCCGCTATGAAAAGTAACACCGCCTGCCCATAGGTGCGTACATTCGCCAGACAACGCACCGACTTGGATTCCGCCGAAATATTACGGAGACTCGCAAAAATAAGTGCTCCCAAAACGACGAGAATTCCAAGTACAACGAGCAATTCCAGCATCGTTACGCCTCGTTCTCTGGATCTTTTTTGCAACATAAGTTTGGAGGGTGTGAAGGTTCAGTGTTTAGTTTTTGCGACGCTTGCGTGTAAAAAGAATCGCCACGCCGGACAGTAACAATAAAGATGCACCTGGTTCCGGAATCCCTTGAGCAACATTTACATAAATCTCATTCGAACCATAAACCAGTTCCAAGTCATAAACAAAACTGTTGTAGGTCAACTGAAAACTGTTTGGATTAAATGCTCCCCCATTCAGTGTGGCAAACTCACCCGTGTAGCTCCCGCTTATGAGTGTGAATTGCGTGCCCGCCACAGCATCTGTACCCAAACTTAAGCTCAAATCCGAATTTGCACCAATCGCAAGACTAGTCAACGTAAGGTTAATCTCATTTTCATCTTCCAATGAAAATTGCATACCTCCTGTATTCTGCAAGGTAACCGCACTGTTGATGATACCGCCCTGTCCTCCGAGCGTCGCACCATTCGCAACCGTCACCGATGCCGTATTGGTCAACGCGCCATTGACAATTAATTTTCCCGCGGTGACAGTCGTTGCTCCCGTGTGAGAACTGCTTCCGCCCAATGTAAGTGAACCACTCCCTTGTTTATCGAAAACAAGCGTCGCATTTCCATCCTTGAAACTTCCGTCCCATGAGTCATTACCGGTGGTGTTAACTCTAAAAATAGAAGCTGCCGTTCCAGTGTTTCCGATAATTTCACCACCTGTACCATTCAATGAGGATACAGTCACTGTTTTGCTTGAATTACTTCTTTGAATTTCTAATGCACCCCCATTGATCGTTAACGCACCACTACTGGAGATGTTACCGCCTCCACTTCCAAGTTCCAGAGTTCCTGACTCAATAATCGTTCCCCCGGTATAAGTGTTTGCTGTTGTCAGTGTTTGTTTGCCACCTGCCCCCATATTGATGATCAAGCCACCAAGCCCACTAATGGCCCCTCCTTTTGATGCCGCTCCAATTCCATTGATTTCCAGAAAAACGGCTTGCCCATTTGTGTCTGTCAGCGTCACTGCCGCCGATCCCCCAAATGTCCCAGCATAAAATGTCCCAATCCCTGCGGCGAATTCCAAATCCGTTCCAGTGACAGTGAAAAGTCCTGTCCCTGTCGCCTTGGCATGCCCAAGACGTAAATGCCCACCGGCAGCCAAAACCGTTCCGCCACTATGGGTATTCTCTCCATTCAGACTCAGCCAGTGCGCTGCATTTGTTGTCACTGCACCAGTTCCGCTCAATTTACCATTAATCGTTAAATCGCCTGCATTAGGATATAGAGCAATCGAAGCACTTAATATTTCAATATCCAGATCCACCGTTTGCTCTACAGTACTCTCATTT
>CAKUMP010000115.1 GCA_934667795.1 uncultured Chthoniobacterales bacterium
GCATCAGATACACCAAGACTCCTGTCACGGAAACATAGAGCCAGACAGGTAATGTCCAACGTGCAATCTTCCGATGCCATTTCCATTTTTTCTTCACCGCCGGGATCACCGTTGCAACCACCAGAGGCAAAACGATTGCTGCCAAGACCGTATGCGTCAGCAAAATAAAGAAATAGACCGTTCGTGGCCAGCCGGTTTCTGTAAAGCGAATCGATCCTGCCTGTGCGTGGTAAATTAAATAACTGGTCAAAAATAAAGTAGAAGTACACAAGGCGCTCACCATACATGCGATATGCCCACGCTTATTTCTTCTCCGGATAAACAACCACCCGGTGATCAGCAACAGCGTTGTTAAAACGTTCAGCAGCGCATTCAGCTTCGGCAAATCATAGAGATTCATGCCCCTTCTCCTTCCTTCCCTTCCTCACCGTCCGGGCCTTCATTCTTATAGTTCAACAAATGCTGGATATCCCCCTCCAGTTTTTCCATTGCCTCGGGGCTCTCAGCATCATAATACGCCCGGATCATCCCGCGTTTATCCACTAAAACAATACGTGTACTATGAATAAATAACCCATGCTCTTCCACCGCCTCTTCCGGATTATTTTGCACCACAAGCAGCAAATCTTTACGCACCATGCGCAATATTTCATCTTTATTTCCGGTCGTAAAATGCCATTTCCCCTGAATAGCTCCGTACGATTCCGCATATTTCGCCAAAACTTCCGGTGTATCGTATTCCGGATCGACCGTCACACTGATCAACTGCACATCTTCCAGGTCTTTCACTTTTTCCTGCCATTCTGCCATATCCTGACTCAATTTCGGACATGGCCCCGGGCAACGGGTAAAGATAATATTCATTAAAGTGACCTTCCCCTGCAAGTCTTCCACCATCAGGGTTTCTCCATATTGATTGGTCAATTTGAAGGGAGAAATTTCTTTAATTGGCGGGATGTTGCGCGCTTCCCGCAGCATCTCGGTCCGAAACCGCATATAATTGTATCCCACCAGCAGCCCACCCACCATTGCGATCACAAAAAGCCATATTGCGAGACTCGCATTACTCTTCGCCTTCGTTTGCTTCCAATATTTTTTTAACTCTCTCATCTTCCGGTTTCTTTTGCCTTTATTTTTACCAGTCACAACGATTCTACTTTCTGCTGGTTCTTAAGAAAATACCAAAACTGCTAACACAATCGGTAAATAAATCAACGAACAGAAAAAGACGCCCCGCGCAGACTCCAAATGCGGTTTTCTTAAAAAACGTATCGAATACCATAGCATCGCCAGCCCACAAATCCCTACACCGATGATGACAAATGTGCTGGTAAAGTCTTTTGGCAAAGCCAGTACGGTCCATAACAGCAGCGCCAGGCTAAACCAAAAAGAAAGTTTCGCCGATACTTCTCCGGATTCATCATTATTGGACCACATGACGAATCCCGCCTTTTCATATTCTTCCCGATAAATCCAGTTAATGGATAAAAAATGCGGTAACTGCCAGAAAAACAGAACTCCAAACAAATACCAGGCACCTGCATCCAGTCCACGCCCGCCAGCGACCCACCCCACCATGGGAGGAATCGCTCCACTCACGGCTCCTACCAGCGTGCAGGTGCTCGATTTTCTCTTCAACGGGGTGTAAACCAAAACATAAATCAGCAATGTCCCCAATGCCAGAGCCGCTGCAAAAATATTTACCGCCAGCGCTAAATGCACGGTTCCCACGAGCCCAAATCCCATTCCCAGACAAAATGCCATGACTTTTCCCATCCTCCCCGCAGCCAATGGACGGTCCTGCGTCCGCCGCATGATCTGATCCTCTTGTATTTCGATCAACTGATTAAAAACCGCTGCCCCAGCCGCCACAAACCCGGTTCCAATTAATGTCTGTATAAATTCCAGCCAGTTGAATGAAGTACGCGCCGCAAGGCAATACCCCAGCGCGGTGGTGATTACAACCAGGAAAGTTAATCGTGCCTTGGTAATTAAGACCAGGTCATCCCAGAAAGAGGGCAGTTCAGGAACTTCATTCAGAAGTTTCTCTTCCGTTAAATTCGAACTCGAAGATGTTTCCTTCAAGGCATCACCTCCACCCCTTCCGAGGAATTTATTCCTCTCTCTACCCGATCATCCCCATTTTGCAAAGACGCCAGTACCATCGAAAGCCGTGTGACCATATAAACACTCCATCCCCAAAGAAAAACACCATTTAATACATGCAAGGTCGTTGGAAGAACTTCACGCAATTTCCAGACAACAAATGCCCCAAGCCAGATTTGTACCCCCAATAACAATAATACCACTACCCCACGCCAACGAAAGTACCCACTCCCACGCGTTTCCCCACGAAATAACGAAACGACCCACCCTATTCCAATCAATACGACCGCTAATGCCCAGACACGATGCATGTAATGAATCGTTACTCCGTAATTAATAAACTCCGGAATCCATTGCCCCAGAGATTTGGGGAAGTCCGGAATCGCCAGGGCTGCTTTCAGATGCCGTGTGGCCGCTCCTAATATAATTTGAATAAATGCTGCCGCTAAAAATATAAACCCTGTCGAACGCGCACGTACAAGCCGTTTTTTATCCTGAAAAGAATGTGCCGCAAGCGCATAAGGTGAGTTTAATGCGGCTAACACAATGAGCAGCCCCAAAAACAATTGCGCAAAGCATCCGTGTACGACGGCTAAAAAAGTAGAAATTTCTATGACGCGAAACCCTCCCATCAGCCCCTGAATGATGACTCCCAACAGGGCTAATCCTCCCAGCACACGCATCCATGTTTCTTCCCAAATGATCCATATCCAGGCAAACAACCCAATCACCATGATCCCCACGATAGCTCCCATGAGTCGATGTCCGTGTTCCCATTTCACCCCTTCTATTTCCCACCAGCCCGGCGGATTTACACTCCCGAAACTCAATGGCCAGTCCGGTACCGCTAACCCAACGTCCTTGGTGGTGACCACAGAACCCACATACATCAATACCAAAGTCGCTAGCACGACTGCCCATATATACCAATATAACCCGATGTGTCCACGACGACTATGCATATCTCTTACTTCTATCCAATCAACCAATATGGCTTCCAGCCAGGTGAAAAGCGAATAAATTCTCAAATTCCGCCCTATGATGTCCAGAACTTATATGCAAATTGCTAACCAGACAATGGAATTCCCGTTTTTACCTTTTTTCCATAGATTTTTCATTTACTCTTTTTCTTATCGCGCTATGCTCCTTTTCAACACTTGATTTACTATGAAACACCTCCTCATTTTCAGCATTGCTCTCACGCTTCCATTCACGACTTCTTCTTTCCTCCAGGCAGATGAAATTGAAGAAACGATCTCCAAAGCGCTCGAATCTTACAAAGCCGGTGAATTTTCCAAAACCACTTCCAACCTGCAATACGCAGTCAATCTTCTCAGCGAAAAGAAAGCAGAAGCAGTTCTGAAAACCATCCCGGAATCGGTCGGCTCCTGGAAAGGGGATGAAGGCACCACCGAAAGCCTCGGCATGCTCGGAGGCGGTATCTCGGTTACCCGCAATTTTACCCATGGCGATCTCTATGCAAAAATCCTGATTTATATGGATTCCCCCATGGTCCAGCAATTCCTCGGCGTCCTCGCCAACCCTGCATTCGCCGGACAAATGGGCCTCAAAATGCGCGATGTCCACGGCGAAAAAGCTAGTTACAACCCCCAAAGCGGAGAAATTTCTCTTGTCGTCAATAACTCGATCCTGATCAAAATCGAAGCCAACTCCGTCCCCGAAGAGGACGCTCTGGCACTCGCCCGCGCCATCGATATCGAAGCACTTAAGAAATTACAGTAAGAGTAATTACCTGGCGCTGTGGGACTTTGGAGACTTTGGAGACTTTGGAGACTTGTCAACTGTCAACTGTCAACTGTCAACTGTTGTAGCAGTTTTATCATTTCGGAATTCCCATGATGCATCGCCCGGGTGAGGGCCAGGTTTTCTTTTGCGCTTGCATCTGCACCTGAGTCCAACAAGAGTTTTACGGTTTCCAGTGCTCCGCTTTCTACGGCCAGACGTAATGCGCTTTCTTCCTGTGCATGCAAGTCTGCGCCCCGTTCCAGCAGTAACTGGACGACCTCTCTATGTCCACGATAAGCCGCCCGAAATAATGCTTTTTCTCCCTGCGCATGCACATCTGCTCCCCAATCGAGTAACAGTTTCACCATTTCATAATCCCCATTCCCACACGCTTCCCGTAACGCCCGGTCTTCCTCTTCGTGCACATCTGCCCCGTTTTGCAGCAATTCTTCCACTTTTTTCCGATCCCCCGCTCTTGCAAATCGAACAAATGGATGCATGCTATCTTATAACCTCCTCATGATATCTTCTCATTCTACCAGATTTCTCCCCATTTCTCCTATCAAAAAACAAAGTCCTTCCCTTTCCTCAGCAAAACAAGTCGTTTTAACTTATCCAAAATCACATTCTAAAACCTGAGTTTTTTTATAAAATGGTTTTTATCCTTACCACTTTTCTTGTTCTGGTTGGTGCCATTGGCGGGATTCTTCCTGTCATTCCCGGCACCACCCTCATCTTTGCCGGGGCCGTTTTGCACAAAGCACTCCTGGGTGCTGACTCCCCCCTGGGCTGGTGGACACTGGGCGGATTATTCGTGCTCTTACTTCTCTCCTTTGCAATTGATTTCCTCCTGGGAGCAGCCGGTGCCAAATATTTTGGCTCCAGCAAATGGGGCGTTCTGGGTGGAGTCATAGGCGGAATTGTCGGGCTTTTCTTTTTTCCCTTCGGACTCATCCTCGGACCGCTCTTTGGCGTTTTAACCTTCGAACTCTTCATAGGAAAAAAAATCCTCTCTGCGACCAAATCCGGGGTCGGGTCTGCGATTGGCACCACCCTTGGAATTTTTGCAAAATCCTTTATTGGAGTGATCATGGCACTCTGGTTTTTTATTGCCATCTGGTAAACAGATAAATTAAATCCACTTGTCAGCTTGCGGATTAACAGCGATAGTATTGGGTGAGATTGACGGGCGGGAAGTCGCTCCCGGGCAACCGGGGGAGGAAAGTCCGGACACCACATGGCAGCACACCGTGTAGAATGCACGGGGGATTTTCCCGTAAGGGGAAGTTCACGGAAAGTATCACAGAAAACAAACCGCCAGGCTTGCCTGGTAAGGGTGAAAAGGCGAGGTAAAAGCTCACCGGGTCCGCAGGTAACTGCGACCGCATGATAAACCCTGTGCGGTGCAAGACAAAACAGGATGCGGATTGCCAGTCCCGCATTGGAAACAATGCAGCATCCGGGTATTAGTCGCACTCCCGCTATTCGTAGCGGAGTCCATCGTCCAACGATGGAAGATAAATGACTTCCGCGGGCCCCTCACAGGGCCTCAACAGAATCCGGCTTACAGCCCGTCAGTCTCATTTTTTATTTTTAATTTGCTCTAACACCTCGGCTTCCCTCTCTGGAACGCCCCCTCCTTTTACGCGCAGCAATGCTTCTTCGAAATGAACGCGTGCCAACGGTTCTTCCTGCGCAAGCCTATAATATTTCCCCAAAAAAAGGTCCGGCTGATACGCCCAGACATCCAGTTGTTTTGCTTCCTTCCAGCAGAACACCATCATTTCTTCTTTTTCTAAAACGGCTGAAACTTCTGCCAGTTTCATCCAGGCGGCATAATGCCAGGGACGATGTTCCAAATATTGAATCAGGCCTTTTTCAGCTATTTCCGCTTTTCCTTCTCGTATGAGCCACTGCACGATTTGTTCCTGTAACTCCCAAAGGGTGGGATATTCCTGAGACAACTCTTCTACTTCCGGCAGCATTTCTTCTTTCTGAAATGCTTTTAGTTGAACCCAGAGCCATTTTCTTTTCCATTCCATGTACGAGTTTCTCGGACATTCCTCTAAAAGTGCGATCGCTTTTAAGGCATCATTCGCTTGTATATAATAACTGGCTGCCAATAAATAAGAGTTGGCCGTATTGGGTGCCTGTAATAAAGATTCCTCCACAAGTGCCTTAGCCACTTCCAGTTCGCCATCCGCCATTGCCTTCATCGCCAGGTTATACAATATACGCGGACTCCCTCCCCCACTTTCCATGGTTCTTTTGAAAAACTCCTCTGCCTGTCCCCAGTCATCCGCCCGATACCAGGTGCGGATGCCCAATGCTCCTGTCCATACCAAAACCACTCCCAATGCACATGTTTGTAAGGTTTTTGAGTTTCCAAACAATGCCATTCCCACACCGACTCCCCATAATAACCACCCCACACTTGCTGCATAAATCCAATGCTCCGCGACCTGCGCATTGAGCGGAATCAAGTTCGAAACCGGTAAATACCCCACACACCACCAGACTATCCCCAAGCGTCTCCACTCCATTCCTTTGGCTTTCCAGAACCAGCTTCCCAGCATACACACCATGCCTGTAAGTCCCAAAACAGTCAAATACCCATACCCATCTGTTTTCCCTCCCAATATAGCGTCAGGGATATAAACCACCCGCTCCATTTGCAAACGCAATGGTGCTACTATCAGCCCTAAATAATCCCCCCAGCTTCGTACAAACAAAATGCCTCGCTCTCCCCATTCCACCTTCATTCCTCCTAACTCTTTTGATAAAATACTTAAAACTCCACACAACATTACCACGCATCCCCATATCCATTTCCTGCCTATCCCCTTTCCTTCTCTTCTCCACTCCACCAACCCACCATAGACCCCCAACGCAAAAAGAAATGCCAACGCATCCGCACGTCCGGAAATATATCCCACAATAGCATTATGAATCGGATGTAATACCCATATTATGCCCACTCCCATGCCAATATTCCTCGCCAATTTTTCCTCCGCATCCTGATGCCACTTCCTCCCAATATCCCATACTACCAGTGCCAATCCAATCCCCACTCCCCCATGCAACACGATATTCGTCAGATGGTACCACCATAAATTTTCTCCCACCCACAAATAATTCAACAAATAGGTCAAGTTTTGTACGGGTCGAAAATACGTCGAGGGACGATCCAGAAATAAATAATGCGAAAATATTTCGCCCGCTAATGCCGGACTCCGAAACATCGGGTTTTCTCCCACCAGATAATGATCATCCCATATCCGTTGTCCGGATAAGGACGGTCCATAAACGCACACTACCAATAACATTACCAATCCCCCATACCCCAGCCACTTCCATTTATCTGCGCTTTTATCTGATCGTTTCATTCACCTCTTCTATATAAATAAAAAAGCCCCCGACAGTAAATACTGTCGAGGGCAAATATCACCGGATGTGATAATTATTAATCCTCCGCAGCTGCGCCACCAGTGCCATAAGGTGACCAGACGTCTGTAGGTGCCACATCACTTAA
>CAKUMP010000116.1 GCA_934667795.1 uncultured Chthoniobacterales bacterium
ATCTAAAGAAGCACAAGCCTCTCCTTCCCCAAAATTAACGATTGCAACAGAAGCCCCACCCTCTGTTCTGGGAATAATCAATGGTTGTGCGGCCAGCGTCGCATCCATTCCTGCACCCACCGTGGAAATCCCCTCTGCTTGCAATGCTCGTATCGTAAAATCCAGACTCTCCGGCCCATAATCCATCGCATGATTATTCGCCAGTGTAGCCACATGAAATGGAACTGCTTTTAACGCGGGAATAGCGATATCGATTTCTCCTTTCAGACATGGACCTGCTTTCGGAATTGGCGCACCGGCCTCCCCTATCACACATTCCACATTCACCACATTCAAATCGCTTTGCTGAAAAACTGCCAGAAGATCCCCATAAACCGCTTTCGCATTTTTCTTCATCAATTCCTCATAACTCCAGATCGGTGCCCAATCCGAAGCAATCGTCATACGATAGTTTTTCCGTGAGTCAGAAAGAGGGGTAAACCAGTTCATACATACATCCTTATAATGTTTCAGTCAATTTCGGGAAAATTATACAAGCTCCAAGACCGCGCTACGAGAAGTAATCATGTCCCATTGATTTCTATCGACTTTTTGCAATGGGACACAAAGATCCTGAAGAATGCCGCGTAAGATTCCAGCCCCAAGTAACTGCAAAGCTTCACGTCCGACGGCATAATTCCCTTCTGGCAAATAGCCGATAGCCATTTCATTTTGCATCAGGAATTGCGCAAGATGGAGAGAGTCGCCTTTCGATGCAAAAGGGAGAAATTCAAACCCCAGGGTTTGTGATTGCGCACAAGCAATTTTATTTATTGCCATCACCGCTTCCGCCATAGACGGAGAAAGTTCATCAGGGTGCGTATAAAACGCCCCTGGCATCCCATCGTGGCCTTCCCAACTATGCATACTCAAATAACACGCGGGGCGTGTAAGTTTCATCCACTCCATCAAAGCAATCGTCTCCGGACTGAACTCCTGCACCAATCCCTGCAAATAGGGAACAAATTCATGATGCCAGCTTCTGTCTATCGTGTCCTGATAATTATGTTCTAACCAATCTTTAAGATTATATTGATGCCATCCGTGATAATTCCCATCCGGATTGGCGTTCAATACAAAATCAAAAATAAAATCCCGTCTGAATATCGCTTCAGAAAGTACAAGATCCAGCATCCCCCTGGCAATTTCCTCCCCTGCTGATTCGCTTGCATGTTCGCCCGCTACAATATGAATGACAGGTTTGTTTTCATACCCAACGGGGGCTGCCTCATCGGAAATACGCAATGCCACGATCGGACGATGTTCCATGGAATGGCCAAGGTAATGCACTTTTGCAATATCGGAATGTCGCTCTGCCAACGCGTGTAACTCGCGTGTCGTGTCCACATACCGATAAGGCGGCTCTGAACTAAGCAGGTACTTTCTTCCAGGAAACAACTCGATCTGACAACGCACCAGTTCAGGCGTGCGTTCGATTTGTTTGACGCGTTTCCAGACACGTTCACTCGCATCACAAATCCAGACATCCGCATGAAATTTATAAATAAAAGTTCGGTTCCGAAATAAAGAATCTGGCAAAAGTAAAACCTCCTGAACACAAGCTTCTTCCACTTCTGAAATTTCTACACAAAAATAGCGTGCGCCTTTACTATAAGCAATCAGCTCGATTTCAATACGTTTCGGTGAAACATGACGAACGCGTCCACTCCCATTCGGAACAAATGAATTTACCTTCATAAAAAATCAATTAATCTTTAATATTTCCTGCTCCGATAACCGTCCCATCAGACAGCACATTTGATGTTTCGGGAAGCAAGCGAAAATCGCCTTTCAAGGGATTCACAAACAGGGGGTCCGCATAAATCGAATGTGCATCCTTACCGGAAAATTTCCGCCAATCCGCCATACGTAAAAAGATATCATTTCCGCCCGTGATTTTAGCTTCTATAATAAATTTACTTTCTGTCACATCGCCATAATGTTTTGCAGGGATAAATTCATCTTCAGGACGGATGCCTTCGACCTGGCGCACGGTCCCACCTTGATCAATTTCTTTTGCCACACGCAAAAGATTTCCGAAATTATTATAATCACTCACAAGAGAAGCAAAAGCATCCGCATCACTTTCTTCCACTCGATAGGATACGTTTCCGGTAAAATTCAGGGAGTTATACATGACGACTGAATCTGCGGAAGAGTTAATCAGCGTGATACCGGAATAAATACTGCCGAATGCCGTATTGTTTCGGCAGTGAATCCTTGGAGAGCGTACGGCCAATACGCCATGTTCCATTCGATTAAAAATGGAGCCGGTCACGTTCCATCCCGGAGAGTCTTCAATAAAAAGCCCCAATCCGCTGATTCCTGTAACGCGAGGGAACAAAGATTGATTCCATATCCAGAGGTTCTCCGCTTTCCCCTCCGGTGAGTTTTTTACATGCACCCCAATGTTTCCAAACCAACGCACCTGCATCCCGACAAGATGAACATGCGAGGCATTGTTTAAAGTAATCATGGTTCCCACTTGCTTTCCACCATCAAGAATCGTCTTATGAATTCCACTTCCACGAATGATCAAAGGAGCCGCAGCAGTTCCCCCATGTTGTAAAAAAACAGGTTCCGTATAAACTCCAGGTGCAATCAATAGGGTGTCGCCCGGAAGCGCGCGATCAAGTGCCTTCTGAATTTTTTCACCGGCACGCACTTGAATGGATTTTGCGCCACCACTGGTTGAAAATACAGCGATAGGAAGTTCTATCTGATCTTCTCCTTCTGCAGCTTCCACACGAAACTCATACGTTTGTTCAGGTTTCAGCTTTCCATTTAAAAGTACAAAAAGATAGTGCCACGAATCAATCGTTTGCGGTTCTATCGGAGCGGATGCCGCCATTTTGTCTGGACGCATCACCTGATTGAGCAGGCCTTCTTCTTTTTTCCATTCCTGTTCTCCTTCCACGCGATAGAAAAGGCTTGTTTTTACTTTTCGAGAAAATGCAACAGAGACCAATGCCCCTTCTTGTGAAGCCGTTGCCACAGGTGCTGCAATCACAGCAAGTTGCACGGGTTTCTTTTCCTGTGGGTCGAAAATTGCCTGTAGTCGTGCGTTCCAATGCACCTTGTGAATATCGGTCGCACCAAGATTTTCTGCACGCATTGCCAGACGAAGCGTAGCTTTCAAACGCAGATCACCAGCAGCCAGATTAACAAAGGGTTCAGGACCATTTTCGTCACTTCCACTCGCTTTTCCCGTATGACCAAAGTAATAATTTTCTTTCAGGGTCGCTCCCATTTTTCGGAGATAACTTCCATTTGGCCCCACTCCACTGGCTTCTACATAAGGTCCAATGATATTACGCTCCACAAAAGTCCGTGGTTGTTTATGATCCGCCCCCGCGCGAAACCCGTCAATAAACGTATTATTATAAATATAATAGGGAAGAGAACCTTCTCGATGCGACACCGTCTTGATATAAAGACCCGCCCAGAACCCGGCGGTCACACATTGCTCCACGGTGGCCCCATCCCCCGAGTGATAAATCCGAATACCATTGCGCAGATGTTCGCCAAGATCAGAAAATGCAAATACGCCTGTGGCACTTTCAATCACACAGCCTCGTGCTGTCATATTGGTGCCTTTTCCGGCATGACGGATTCCCAGTCCCGCTTCCATAAAGGAACAATCCTCAATTAATGTCTCATGCGCGGAGTTACTGATTCCAATCGTGTTGTTGATAAACCGGCATCCCAGTATCCGGATATTTTTCCCTCTCGTGACAGTCAATGCACGCGCTTCTCCACCCCCAAGGTGGTTTTGGAAAATTACTCCGGACAGTGTCACATTGGAACGCGCTATAGAAGCACCGACCGCTTCGCGGTTGTGCCATAGGTCAGCTTCCTCCGGAGTACGTCCTTCACGCACATGCACAAGCAACCGGTCTCCATCCAGCAGACAGACGCTCCCCGGCCATGTCTGCACGCCGGCAGGATCTGCAACCTTTCGATAACGTACCCGTTCCGTATTTTCCCAAACCTCAAAATAATTGGTTTGTTGAAGCGCCGTTTTACGTCCTGGCGCATGAATAACATAAAGCCCGGGATAGTTCTCATCCTGCTTCCATTGCGTAATTTTGGTCCCTCCTTCAAAAACTACTTTTTCATCTGGCGCCGCTGTGATCCATAACGGAGAAACATCTTCTTCGCTTCCCGGCAACTCCATTTTCTCGCGATAGACTCCTTCACGAAGTACCACCTTTCCTGCCCCCTCCATCTTTTCAAGTGTTCGGACGGCTGCAGCCACGGTGGCAAAAGGTGCCTCCTCCCTACCACTGTTCGCATCATTTCCCGAAGGCGCCACATATACGGTTTTTACTTCCTCCTGAACAAGCTCTTCCGAAGAGGATTCTGTGTCCGTTTCCTCATGAGGCGATTTGACGTTACATGCAGAGAATGTAAAAGCAGACAGCAAGCACAGCAAGTGAAGTTTGTAAAGACAGGTGAAATTTATAATTTTTTTCATTTTAATCAAGGGAGGCGTGTCGGAAAGGGTGAAAATAACGGGTAACGGCTTTAGCAATCCCTAACGGATATTCCGTAAACGTCGTCAAAAGCAAATGCTCCACATGGCCGTCATAAAAAAGGGCATTCCCACCATCATTATGACGTGTGAACCCTTGGTATGGAAAATTATCTGCATATTGTTCCGGTGGCTGCCACCGTGCAGCAGAAATATTCAGAAAGTGAGGTAATGGAGAATCACAAAGCCAGATTTTTTGACCGGGAGATTCCACCTCATGGTACCGAAGCGCATACATGACATGACCGGAAGGATGTGAGTCTCCCTGTCCACGGGAAACAAGAGCCGATCCTAGCGTGGTTGCCGGGGCATAACTGACCGGGGCTAGCGCAGGAAATGTCATGGGTTCCGGTTGCCATTTCTGATTCGTTTCGGTTCTGCGATGACCAGGACAAGTGAAAACACAGGGTTTCGAGATACGTTGCTCGGGGGTTCCTAGCTGAGTGCGCTCCACATGTCCTACTGCAGGATTTTCCACTTCCGTTCTAGGCACGGACAAATAAGGGGCAAGGTTATAAAACCATGTCCCGGGAATTGACCCGCTTCCCGTCTGCCCAACTCCTGGTTGATAGTGATAATAAGGCAGTTCATTTTGATGTTCCGCGGCATACATGGCTGTTGCTGCCCCAATTTGCTTGAGATGGGAGACGCATTGCGCCTCCCACCCACGTTCACGCATGCTTTTCAGAGTACTCATGATCAGGAACACAAGTACCGCAAGCAAGATCATCGTCACCAGCAGTTCCAGCAATGTAAATGCCCTGTTCAACTTTCTGAAAGCATGTTCCTTCATGAAAAAGTCCTGGAGATGAGTTGTCTTATATCAGTATTTTGCCTGCCAGTTTCTGTGAAATACAGTAATTGCCAAGGGCAACAAAAGTAACAGCGTCGCCGAAGTTTCAGGAATTGCGGTCACGGTCATAATGATCTCTCCCGCACCCCATTCATCATAATGAAAGGTGGGAGTGTATCCCTCAAACCCACTACCTGCGATAAGCCCTGCA
The DNA here is from genome assembly GCA_934667795.1 of uncultured Chthoniobacterales bacterium. Classification (GTDB taxonomy): domain Bacteria; phylum Verrucomicrobiota; class Verrucomicrobiia; order Chthoniobacterales; family CAKUMP01; genus CAKUMP01. Next base: position 5,578 of record CAKUMP010000116.1, read on the forward strand.
CTTAACCCACTTGCGGTCAACTCCGAGCTGCTCGGTCCACCACTTCTGAAACTAAACAACTTGTAAAGTTGCCCTTCAGCAAGTGTTCCTGTGATATTGAGAACAATTTCCTCTCCCTCAAAGACAACGGATCCCTCATTGTAATAAGCAAAAACAATATGGTCACTGTTCCCCTCTGCATCAACCTTGAAAGTAAAGGCAGAGCCTTCTTGCATTTCCAACAGCAAGGCAGCGGAATTTCCCGCGTTATTAAAATTGTTTATAATCAGGTTGCTAAAGCCTGCTTGCCCGTCAGCACTGGGAGCAATGGTGCCTCCTGCCTCTACCGTAATATGATTATTCGCTCCAGGAATGATTGACCCTCTTCCGGCAAGTGTCCCATTGTTTGCCACTGTTACCGCCCCGGATCCAAGTCCGGATCCACTGGTGGTGGTGTTATTCACGGCAAGCACCCCACCACTGATCAGGGTTCCTCCGGAATAAGCATGATGTATCGGATTAAAAATCTGAATATTACTACCCGTTTTTTCCACACGAACGCCTCCGGTGATTCGAGAATCAAAAGTATAGGTGTCTGCATCATCTCCATAAAGAACCAATGTGCCTGCGCCGCGAATCGTTCCAGCGCTGCCATTGCCTGTGAGACTTCGCGCACGCAATGTACCGGCAAGAAGATCTATACCCGGAGACCCTCCACTCAATGAATTTTCAAAAACAATATCTCCAAGGTCAACCTTTGTGGCTGACGTGGCACTTCCTCTCAATTCAAATGCCGTGTTTCCTGTTTTGAGAGTCGTGGTGCCAGACACTTCCAATGTGACATTCACATAATCAGCAGCTTCACCCACTAAAAACCGGGCATTATTTGCCCCACTTTCAAGCACAAGATTGGTCGTCTTTACAGTCAAACGCCCCGTTGTATTCAAACTGCGAAGCGCCGTAGCACGATGAATTTTAAAAGTGTCCGTAATGTCGAAGGTGACATTCGGGGTATTGGGATCGGCAACATTACTGTTCATAAACCGAACGGTACCGGAGCCATTAAGTCCGCTGACCGTTAAGTTCACAAGTTCACGGTCACTGCCCAAATAAAAATTCCGGGAAGTTGTACTATCAGAGGATATATCCGTGATGGTATCATCTGCACCAGGAATCCCCGAAGGAATCCAGGCGGCATCATTCCAAGTGTAATTGCCATCCAGTATCACTGAATAGTTTTCTTGTGCAGTTGCTATAAATGGAGAACTCAAAAGCAATGCTCCGGTAACCATACAGGTAACAGGAAATGTTTTGATTGAATGAATGTATCTGGGTAGTTTCATAGGATGTTTCTGGGTTGAATGTTTGTTGTTTGGAAAAGAAATTTTTATTTTCAGGTAAAATATTTTACCTGCGATTTTTCAGACCACACGAATCACGAACAATCAGTTCGCCACGGATAGAAATCATTTTTTCCTCCGGTTTTTTATTTTCACGAATCATATCCACCAGACAGTTTACTGCCTGACGTGAAATTTCCTGAACAGGATGTTCCATGGTCGTTAATGGCACGGCCCCATATTTCCCGGAAGAATCATTGTCAAATCCCGTCACAGCCAAATGCTCGGGCACTCGTAATCCTTCGCGAAAACAAACTGTCAATACTCCCATAGCCCATTGGTCATTTGCACAAATCACGGCATCCGGCAGTTTCTCTTGTTTCAAAAGTTCCTCCATCCCCCACATCCCCGGCATATAC
>CAKUMP010000117.1 GCA_934667795.1 uncultured Chthoniobacterales bacterium
CACCATGTCTCCGAGTCCGTCTTTATTGACCATCCCGGCTCCGGTAAATGCTCCACTGAATGTTGCATTTCTTCCATTTGTATCAATCGTGGAAGTATTGCTGGTATTCATGTCCACCGAGGTCGTGAGGTTATTGTCCACCACTTTGATTGTCCCACCGCCCAGATTAAAGGCCGCAGTCCCTGCCCCTTTTGCAATCCCATTCGTTCCACCGACTTCCAATGTTCCTCCTGTGAGGTTCACCGTTCCGGTAGATCCGGCAGCATGGGCGATTACCATCCCTTTTCCAAGATAAGAGGTTCCGTTGCTAACTGTGAAATTTCCGGTACCGGTATGTCCGACGTAATCCGCTTTGCCCAGGAAAGAAGCAGAGCCACCACTTTGTTCGAAGTTCCCGGTTGTTCCTGCTCCATATCCAAAAGTCACTCCGTTTGCGGAACTACCTTTATAATCCATCGTGAGCGTTCCATCTTCCAAACGATAAGTTCCTGTGGAATTGTCTCCTGTGCTCCCAAATCTCATCGTTCCTCCATGATTAATATTCACATGAGAGCCTGCACCGGTTTGATGAATCAAGCCTGTCCCGCCAGCATACCCAGTACCATCAATACCCACATGTAATCCTACATCTGCTGTCAGCATATTCACCGTTGCATTATCTTTTACTTCAAGGGTTCCTGTTCCTGCATTACGCCCGATATAGACCGTAATCCCAAGATTCAACACCGCAGTGTTTGTCAACGTGTATAATCCGGTCCCTCCATTAGTGCTTCCAAGGAAGAAAGAACCACCGGTTCCACTCACCTGACCACCCTGCTGATTAAATGTAGCCGTACCTCCGTCATAACCAATCACTGTTCGTGCATAAGAAATTGAGCGTGAGGCATTAATTGTACCACTTACCATATTCACGATCCCTTCACCCCCATTGGTGCCAACATAAAAATTATTAGGCCCAGTAGCAGTATTAATGTTCACTGTGCCACCATTCAAATTAAAGACCCCGGATTGTCCGACTCCGTGTCCAACCGTGAAATAACTTTCCACCCCATTAACAGTCAGTGTTGTTCCGCTGTTGATAGTCAATGTGCCGGGAGTCGCTGTAGGGCCTGCGACAATAAAGCGTCCCTGTTCTACAGAGGAATTGCCCACAAGAACACTGTTTCCTCCCATAAAGAGAGAACCCGCACCGGTTTTTACAAAACCACCTGTCCCGTCAAAACCTTCACTCAGTGTGATATCCAGTCCATTCGTATTAATTTCCGATTGTGTACCATTGACCAGCGTAGGGACTACTGATGTCGTCAGATTATTATTAATCGCTTTCAACTCCCCACCGCCCAGATTAAAGGCTGCAGTCCCTGCACCTTTTGCAATCCCATCCGTTCCACCGACTTCCAGTGTTCCTCCTGTGAGGTTCACCGTTCCGGTAGATCCGGCAAGCTGTGCGATTACCAGAGCGTTGTCGATTGTCGAAACCCCATTACCACTCAAATTGAAATATCCGGTTCCGGCATGTCCTACAAATACATTATTTGAAACAAACCGGGAAGTCCCTCCACTCTGAGTGAACGTTCCGGTTGTCCCCGCATCTTGTCCAATTCGAGTGCCATTTGCACCATATGTTCCCCCCATCACCAGGCTTCCGTTCCGGAGTTCGTATGTGCCACTGGAGCCAGAACTTTCTGTATTACCAATGTGAATCGCATTTTGCGTCACAATACTCACTTCCGTGTCCGCACCATCCTGCACAATCACCCCCGTTCCCCCTGCTGTCCCAAGGAAAAACTGTCCGGCTGGATTTGCTTCTGTCCCTTGTATAAATTTAGCCGAATCGGAAATGTTTATCACCCCTACTCCGTCCTCTCCATGTCCGAGATATATCGTCGAACCTTCTGTCAAAATAACTTCACCTGTTTCGCTAAGGTTATAGACTCCAGTCCCTCCGACAACCCCAATCTGTAAAGCACTTTTTCCAAGATTAGCTATCCCTCCACTATGATTGACAGCTCCTATTCCATCATAACCGACATTATAGATCCCATAGTTCCCCCCCTTACTCAAATCCACTGCAGAAAAATCATACTCAATATTTCCTGCAGTATGATTCAAAACCCCTGCCCCTCCTGCGTGTCCGATATAAATACTGGGCCGTATATCATCCGCCTGTTGACGCATGGTCAGTGTCCCACCATCCAGATTCAACTCTCCATTTCCTCCATCCGTTCCCACATAGATAAATCCTTCGGATGTAACTTCCGCTCCTGCATTTATATTTAAAACTGCTTGAGTTTCTACAGAATCAGGGTTTTGCGAATCCAGCACCCCGATTTTTGCCGAGGAACGTACTGTGCCATTATTTAATAAAGCAACCGATGTTCCGGAATTTGCATTCCAGACTGCTCCATTCCCCATGTTCAATGCGGAAGGGTCTGGTGCATTTACATCCCCATTCAAGGTAATGTCCACATCTGAAGTGTGGAGCGTCCCGTAAATATCGTATCCACCGCCGGTGACTTTCCCTGTGCCTGTGCCGGTACTTTGATGTGTTAAAGTCGCTCCACGTTCGACCAGAACGCGACCGCTGTCATTCAACACCAATTCTGCTCCATCATGGTGCACAAGAGTGACTTCTCCATCAATCACACCGACGCTTCGTGCATCGGTATTATTGGAAATATCCAGATTCAATGTAGCGCCGGTATCGAATACGACATTATTGGACGCAGTCGGTCCCTGGACATCGCTATTTTGTCTGTTCACACTCCAGTTACCTGCTGTCCCAAACTCACTATCCGCACCACCGGTCCATTTGGATGCATTTACAAAATCGAAGGTCGTTCCTCCGTCAATATAACTGACCGAAAGGGTATCCACGATAGAAGTGGCAGCGCTTACTCCAGAACCATATCCAAGTTGCGTATTGGAAATTTTTGCTCCTGTATCGAACAAAACTTCCCCCCATGTGAGCCCATCGACACCATTCACAAAAGAGGTATTCCACTCCACCAGCGTTTTAGCTCCGGCGTCATGTCCGGTGACCGCACCCAAGCTGACCCAATAAGAGTTGCCAGCCTGAACCCATATCATAAATTTACTGTCTTTGGTAATATCTTTGGAGCCAAAGCGGTTCTCTGCAGAAGTCGCACCCCCATTATCAGCGGGGTTATAGACCAGAATCACATCCCATGCAGCTTCTCCTGAGCGCGTAGCCGTAAATCCATCCTGAGAATCTGCCCAATGTGTGGATTGAATCCCCATACGAAACACAGGGCTTGTAGTCACCTTAGCAGCCGGGATCAAATCGCTTATATTCTTCCAGTGATAACTGGCCTTGAAAGACTCATCGAGCAATACAGATGCTGCAGCAAATCCTGTCGTCGTATTCTCCACGCTGATCGTGGACTTTCCTCGATTATCATCGGTACCGGTCAGATAAAGTCCGCCCAGGTTTCCACGGGAGCCATAGTAATTCTGCCAGTTGATCTGGTCATCAATACTTGCAGGATCCGGAACGCCACCTGGCATCGGAGAGTTCGTTCCGGCGTTAATAATATTCGCACCATCCGGACGACGCGTGTCATCGGATTGCCAGCCATTGCCAACACCACCGGTGCCGAGGTCATTCACAATGACGTTTTGTGCATCTGCTGAAGCAGCAACGACAGCACAGGCAACCGCCACTAATTTCATCCGTCCCAAGAGGGCTCCCAATGAAGAATGCGTTTTAAAATGGAAAGTTTCTTCCTTGGAGTTCAAGTGTCGGGAGGTCAGAGAAAATGTGGTTTGAGATCTTGTTTTCATAATTTTAAATCAGTGGGGAAATGGCGCTCTTATTAAAACATCTCAAGAACGAGAGTATTTTTTGGATTTTTTTTAAGCAGGACAAGAAAAAACGAAAAAAAACGCTGCTTTCAATTTATTTTGATAGTAATTGTTCAAAAAAATGGCTTTGGCACGTTTTTTGCTTTGCGTAATTTCAAGTCGCTTGAAAATATGTTCCGGGCAGTTCTCCTTTTGTAAATTTTTACCAAAAAAGCTAAAAAATCGTATTTTCATCTTTTTCGCATCAGTCATTTAATGTCCTGAATAGTCGGTCTTTAAATGTCTTATACCTTTCATGTCTTAGCAGGTCAACCCTTTTTTCAAAAAAATTTTCGTGTCAGCGGCATCTTGCTCAATCCAAAGCGGCGGAAACCGCCGCACTCCAAATGCGGACTGCGCCCCAGACTCTTCAGTTGTCAACTGTCAACTGCCTTACTGTATCCATGCGCTGATGACGCGAGCATGCTCCACGCCCCAGCTTGCTGTGATATTCAGACGCACGGCCAGGCAGCCTTGTTGAAGTGCTGGAGGGATCGTGTGTGTGACTTGTCGGTTCCAGTTTTCTGCGACAGTGGTGACCTGTTGCCAGCCCTCTTCACGGAGAACTTCCAGTGAATAACTTTTTACCATTTCCGGCTGACCCTGGTCCCAGATCATTTGTTTCATATACTCTGCGGAATGCGACAGCGTCAGGAAGCGATGCAATCCGGAATCAAACACCAGAGAAATTTCCTGTATCGTCTGGGCAGTGTCCCATGTGAATTGGAGCCATGCGGGGAGTCCATCCTTGGGGTCGCTCATCCATCGATGTGTTCCCGGCAATGCACGTTCCTGCGGGACGCCACGTTCAGGATGATGGACAGAGCGATTTTGTCCGGACAAAATATTTTCCACGGCACCTTCTGGCTGCACGCTGGAGGCTTCGAGTTTTGCAGTCCGCACCAGATTTCCTTCCTGCGAATGCGGCTTACCAATCAAATAAACATCTGCCTGGAGCAATCGTTGTTGAATAGCGTGCATCGCCATGGGATCTGCGGCAAGATTTTGCGGAGCCATTCCGTTTTTAACGGCATAAGCGGCGGCTGTTCCTACTCCTTGTCCCACCAGTGCACAAGTCGCCATGACTCGGGTAGAAGCAAATGCCACATGAGTCGCCGATATATTTCGTCCTGCAAACATCAGGTTCTCCAAATCCCGAGCAACGCAGCAGCGCAAAGGAATATCGTACAAATAAGGTACCTTCGTCTGTGTGCAAGGGGGTTCATCCGGACAATCCACCCCTTCTGGGGGATGCAAATCAATCGGCCATCCTCCATACGCAATCGCATCCCCAAATTCATGCGATCCCATCACATCATTTTCATTTAAAATGTACTGCCCAATAAAGCGTCGGCTCTCGCGTTTACCCGGCACCACGCCAAACCAGTCGAGCGACCATTCATCCGCACCATGGTCTCCATCATTTTTAATATGGTCCCAGATCCCCATTACAATCGCCAGCAGTTCATCCCGGATCAACTCATTATCTTTAATCGTATCTAACTGCCCGCCCCATTCAATCCACCAATAACCATATTCCAATCCACTATCCACTCCAACCAGCGCATGTGTGCGCAGCTTCAAATCTTCTTCTGTAAACTTTCTTGCCCATGGAGGCGCAACAAACCGCATCGGTTTATCATGCTTTTTCCCCATAAATAAAATAGTCGACCCCAGCGTTTTATGATCTGCCACCTCTTGTGCCAGGCTTTCTCCGAATGCTTCCTTGTCCTCACGTCCTCGCATCGCAGCGGCATCCACGGCGACTCCCAGTCCACCATCCCCGGTAGCATCAATAAACACTTTCGCCCGGATAGTATAACTCTGCTCCGTTGAAGGGGAAATCGCCAGTGCTTCTTCCACTCGATTCCCCACCCGCTTTGCACTCACCACACTGGTGTTAAAATAAAGTTGCAGATTTTTCTCTGCCCGGCATTTTTCATATAAAATCAAATCAAATACCGAAGGCGACCCCTGCGGGTTCCGATACGCATTCTCCAAACGAATTTCTTCAATCAATCCCGACTCCCGCGCTTCCAGCAATAATGCCTCCTGCGGACGACTACTGTTCGCGCCCACAATATGCATTCGTATCTCACTGCTCGCATTCCCCCCAAGCATCGGACGATCCTGACACAATACCACTCGCGCCCCCTCACGCGCCGCTGCTAATGCACTACACACCCCACTCATCCCACCCCCGGCAACCAATACATCACACTCCACAACATGATTCTCAAGTTTCATTTCCATATAATGCTTGTAACATAAAAAAAATCAATATAAAATCAATTTTGTAATATTATTTATGGCTGAGTCGATATTATCATACGAGCGGGGTTCTTCTGTGGAGAAAGTCAGGAAATATATTTCCGAGACATTTTTAACATCGGGAGTGCCGGTGGGGACCCGGCTTCCTCCGGTTCGGGAAATTGCGGCGCGGCTGAATGTGAGCAGTACGACGGTGGATATTGTTTACAAAGAATTGATTCAGAAAAAAAAGATCGAGACAGCGGTTGGGCGTGGGACATTTGTTGCGGGTGGGACAAAATCTCTTTTCCCGCGACCGCGTTATTGTTTTGCATTGAATCATACAGCATCCCTTTTTCATTCGCCGTCGCCCCGACTGGATTGGTCGGTGTTACTTGGACAAGCATTGCTTCATGCTGCAGCGAACAGTGAGCGCCGGATTGTCATCCAGCCATTTATGGCGAATCCAGACGACTGGAAGCAGGCATTTGAAGAATTACTGAAAGCCCCTGCCGCTGTGGACGGCCTCCTCCTGGCGCCTATTGGAGGAATTCCACTTGATACTTTTGATGAAATTATTGCGTCTTACGAAAGCATGGGAAAACCTGTTGTCGTCATCCAGCCTCACCAGCCGGGAGCTACCCGAAATTTTGTTTCTCATGACCTTCTTCAATCTGCACGAAAACTGGGGTATGTCTTTGCCTCCACCGGACGCCGCCGTATCCTCTCCGTTGCATTTCGCTCTCTTCAAACAACGCCCAGCAATCAGTTACGTCTCGCCGGGCTCCAGCTTGGAGTAGCAGAAGCGGGGTTCAATCCGACGGACATCGTCCGGCTCGTTTCTGTTCATGAATACAATGAACAAGCCGGGTATCAGGTCATGCAGGATTATTTAAAAAATCATTCAACCCCTCCCAATGCCATCTATAGCTTTGGCGATTATACAGCACTCGGCATGATAAAAGCGTTGAAAGAAAACTGTCTGAACATCCCATCTGATGTGAGTGTCGTTGGAGGATCCGGTCTGCATTTCACATCCAAACATCAACATGCGCTGACGCGTCTCATGCAGCCCTTCGAGCAAATCGGTGCCGCCGCGGTTTCCATGCTGATCGAACGGGTAGAG
>CAKUMP010000118.1 GCA_934667795.1 uncultured Chthoniobacterales bacterium
CTCATGACGTCGCCACATGTGGTATCCACAATCTGGCACCCAATTTCCCGGATATTTTTGACCAATTCGACCTCTGCCCCGAATGCAGGAACAATCACCACATCTTCAGGTGTCAAAATCTCCAGATTTGCCACATGATCTTCTCCGAGCAGATTTTCGATGTTCATGCTCTTCAACTGTTCATTGACTTCCGGGTTATGGATAATTTCTCCTAAAATGAAAATCCTCTGTTCCTTGAATACTTTGCGTGCCGCATACGCCAGATCGATGGCCCGTTCGACGCCATAGCAGAAGCCAAACTCCTTGGCCAGGCGCACAGTCACACCTCCCCGTGAAACAATCCCACCATTTGCACGAAACAACTCCACCACCTGGCTTCGGTAATGCTCGGCCACCTGTGCCTGTACCAGTTCCATCACCTCCGGTGTTCTCAAATTCACCCGTTTTGGTTTCTTAACTTTCTCCACTTCCATGCTCATGCTGTTCATTTACTTCACTTTGCCTGCAATGTTTCTCTGACCGTTCCCGGGAATTTTTATTTTTATAGTTCAGTACAAATTTTCACCCGACCACTGAAATACTTCCACTATACATCCATTAATCTGCAAATAAAGGCCCAGCAGGCGGGGCAAATACCGCGTCTGAAATCATAAATGCAGCAGGTGGGCTTGGTTCATCATAATCGGTAGGACGAGGTACGTTCCGACCAATCGTTTGATCCTCCGGCTGTGTATGGGCAATATGCACAGGGGTTCCGATTTTTGTTAAAGCAAAAAATTTCGGTGCGACATTCTTATGCAGTCTTAAACATCCATGGGTTCGTGGCATCGGCCAAACCGATCCTTCATGAAATCCATACAACGGCTTGAATTCTACCCAGTATGCCATCGGATACCCGACATAACGCCAGCCAGATCCGGCCGGACGATCGCTGCTTTTGGCAGGAATAATCTGGTCTCCCCGGACGTAGTATCCATAAGAATACGAACGTTTTTTTGCAATTCGCTTATAAACTTTGAAATTCCCTCGTGGGGTTTCATGCCCAGGCTTGCCAATGGCAGTCGGCGTCACCAACAATGCCCGGTCCCCCTCCATCACATACACCATCCGGTTTTCCAGTGATACCTTAACCTTCACGTTATTAGGGTTTTGTGGACGATACGCAACAGAATCAAACTCTTTTCCACCGCCAGAATCGATTGTCGCGCACCCTGTCATCAACAGAGCAACCCCAGCCATTGCCAAAAACCATTTGTTTATCATATACCTTTTTATGTTTATTACCTTCGGGCCAGACAATTCCAAATTCCAACTTAACACAAAATTGATTGAAATCTAATGGCTCTCTCCTGCCATTATTGTCCACTTTAAGGTACCCTACCCCATTTCTCTCATTCTGGCGAGTCCGATTTTGTAACAATTTAGAAGTCCCCTGGGAGCAACCAACGGCCCCCTGGGAGCGCCGACATCCCTGGGAGCGCCGACGTCCTCGTCGGCTAGATGGGGACTTTGGGGACTTTGGGGACTTTGGTGGCGCTGGGGACTTTCCTAAATTTCCAGTTCCTCAGGAGTTTTTACGGGGAGCCCACAAGTTTCTCCTTTGCACAACACTGCCTGACAAGAATCCTGAAATTTTATAAGTTCCAATCCTTCCAGCATTTTTCCTATCCCCGGAGGCACATCTTTCATGTTCTGAGGATCTACACAGACCAGCACCCCTTCTCCGCGGAAGGAACGATTCCAGAAATCCACAAACGGCTGCCACTTGCTCTTGTCCCCTATGACTAAAAGCGTAGGGCTGGAAGACACGCGCTCATGTCCTCCTATCAGCATCCACGGCGATGCGACAGGCAGGCTTTGAATGTGACTGCTATACGCACTCAACAACCGATCCGCACTTTCGATAAAACGCGTATCTCGCGTCAGTGCCGCCAAACGCAACTGATTCCGCAATGCATAGGAATTTCCTGTCGGCTCTGCTCCATCATAATCTTCTCGCACCCGCACCGGCAATTGCGTTTCTTTCACATGCGTGGTGTAATACCCTCCATTTTCTGCCAGGAAATTTTTATCCAGTTCGTCCTGCAGTTTTGATGCCAGCTTTACCCATTCCCAATCCTGGGTTGCTTCAAATAATTCCAGCATCCCGTATGCACAAAATGCATAATCCGCACAAAACCCGGTGACAGAAGACCGCCCGTCGCGATAACTCCGACACAGTTCGCCATCGGTCATCATTTCATCCCGTATAAATTCCGCTGCCTGACGCGCTCGCGCTACAAATCGTTCTTCTCCCAGGACCCGTCCGGCGTACGCCATGGCACCCAACATCAAACCATTCCAGCCAGCCAGTATCTTGTCATCCAGGTGAGGACGTGGCCGCTTTCCACGCTCTCGCAGTAACGTTTCTTTAGCGCGGTTTAATTTTTCAGAAACTTCTTCCTGAGAGTATCCGAATTTGGCTATCAGGTCTTCATCAAGCATCCAGCGGATGAGAATATTTTTTCCGACAAATTCCTCATGTGGGTCCGCGCCTTCCGGAGCATTTCCGCTGGGGTTTATTCCATAAGCCGAGCAAAACAAGGGAGAGTCTTCGCCCAGGATTTCATCGATTTCGTCCTGCGTCCATATATAATAGGCACCTTCCGCCATATTTCCGTCCTCATTGAGGCTATCCGCATCTTCCGCAGAATAAAATCCTCCGGCGGGATGACTCATATCGCGCATTACATATCCCGCCGTCTCCAATGCAACAGAGCGAAAAACTTCTTCGCCCGTCAACTGCCAGGCATCCACGCACAATGTGAGCAACTGCGCCTGGTCATAAAGCATTTTTTCAAAATGGGGCACATGCCAGGCAGGATCTACCGTATAGCGATGAAACCCACCCCCTAAATGGTCGCGAATCCCCCCATACAAAATTTGCCGCAGGGTATAAACTCCCATATTCAAAGATACAGCATCTTCCTTGTTTTCCGGTATCTTTCGCCAGCCCTCTCGCAACAAAAAACCTAAGACCGACGGCTGCGGAAACTTTGCCCCATCTCCAAACCCACCCTTTATTTCATCAAAAAGCGTCACAAATTTCGCAACAGCCATTTCTGACATCTCCCGCCAGTCCACATTTTCTTCGTCCCGGTCAGCCGCCATTTCTCGTAATGCCTCAATCACACGCTGCCCCTGATCCTCAATCGCTTCCCGTTGCTTAAGCCAGGCTTCCCCCAATTGACGACACACATTCGGAAATCCCGCCCGCCCGTGTCGATCCTCCGGAGGAAAATATGTCCCCCCGGCAAACGGCTTCAAATCAGGCGTTAACCACACACTCATCGGCCATCCCCCACTTCCCGTCGTCGATTGCACAAAGGTCATGTATAAATGATCCACATCCGGTCGCTCTTCCCGATCTACTTTCACATTCACAAAATACCGGTTCATCTCCGCCGCAATTTCCTCCTTTTCAAAGGATTCATGCGCCATAACATGACACCAATGGCAGGTCGAATACCCAATCGATAAAAAAATCGGTTTGTCTTCCTCTCTTGCCTTTGCAAAGGCTTCCTCGCCCCACGGAAACCAATCTACCGGGTTGTCTTTATGCTGCAGTAAATACGGGGATTTCTCCCATGCCAATCGGTTTTCCGCCATAATCAAATCTCCAATTTCATCGTCTTACTTCTTCTGCCAACCGCTGACGCGCCTGGAGTAAAATCCCGGCCAACTGTTCGGGTTTTACGCCTGTCACATCTCCCAGTTCTTTTGCATCAAATAAATCAATGAGATAAATCGCAAACGCGGACCGCATCGGCTCGCCCAATCCTGTTGTAAACTGAACTAATTGTTCCACATTCACTCCCAGCCCTTTCCCGCCGTTCTGCTCATAAACATCCAGCCATTCAAAACCCACTTTTGACCCCCCATCCCCGTTCCAGGCATCTTTTCGCACCGTCACCGACTTCACCGCCTGCTTTCTCAGGCACAAAAACAACCACACTTTCAGACGTGCGGAATCTCGAAGCCCACTCCCCTGAGCCGACGCCTGTAACACGGTATCTTCCAGCAATTTTCTCGCTCCCGCCTCTTCTCCACATATCAAATACGCTGCCCGGTACAAAGCATCGTAATTTTTATCCTCTTTTAATACTCTTTCAATCTCTGGACTCACTCTTCCATCTTACGCATTTCCTGCCCAAAATAAAAAGCCAAATCGAAAATCCCCCCCCACCATCCCCACCTGCACCGCACAAAATTCTTTCTCGGGTTGACTTCACTGCATACTAAAATAAACTTCCTAAAAAGAAGCTGACGTGAAAAACATTTTATTTATTTGTACAGGAAACATTTGTCGAAGCCCGATGGCTGAGGGACTTTTTCGGGAAATGACCAAACACCAGCCCGATCTTCAGATAGGATCCGCAGGCGTTTATGCTGCGGACGGTTATCCCGCCAGCCCGGAAGCCGTCGTCGCTCTCAAAGAAGAAGGCATCGATATCTCCAACCATCGCTCCCGCTTCCTTACACAAAATCTGCTCAATGAAGCCGATCTCATTGTGGTAATGACCAATAGCCATCGCTTCCATATTCTTCAGAATTTTCCGGAAATGACGGAAAAAATTCGGCTTTTACATGAATTTAATCCCGAAAAAGTGGCTAATTCCACCAATCTGGACCTCCAGGATCCCCATAGTATGGGACAGGCCGCATATTATAAATGCCGCGATTCAATAAAAAAATCCCTTCCCTTTATACTCAATTTTATTCAAATGTCATAGTTGAACTATTTTATTAATTTATGGACTCCAAAGCATCTACATCTACAGCAACATCCCTGAAAGTCATTATCGGCGCAGATCATGGGGGAGTTGAATTAAAAAAAACACTTCTCGAACACCTGCGTTCGCAATCCATTTCTGCGGTTGATATCGGGACATTTTCTACCGAATCCGTGGATTTTCCTGACTTTGCTGTGGAAGTGGCACAAGCAATTACAGATGAACAGGCGGATCGCGGGATCCTCATCTGCCGTTCCGGTATTGGAATGTCGATTGCCGCCAACCGGTTTCCAAAAGTCCGCGCGGCTCTGGTTCATTCCATTCAGGAGGCACAGGTAACGCGCCAGCACAATAACGCCAATGTCCTCTGTCTCGGCGCAGATACAACGACTCCCGAACTCGCAACTCAAATCCTCGAAAAATTTCTTTCTACCGAGTTCGAAGGCGGACGCCATGAGCGTCGTGTGAATAAACTTTCGCCCAATGGCTGCCCGCCGTCACTGCATGAAGCCGACCCGGAAATCGCAGCAGCGATTGATGAAGAAGTGATCCGCCAGCGCGATAATATCGAATTAATTGCTTCGGAAAACTTCACCAGCCGCGCGGTGATGCAGGCTCAGGGTTCTTGTCTGACGAATAAATATGCCGAAGGGTACCCAGGGAAACGCTGGTATGGAGGCTGCGAAAACGTAGATGTGGTCGAACAATTAGCCATCGACCGCCTCAAGAAATTGTTTGGAGCAGAACATGTCAACGTCCAGCCCCATAGTGGCTCTCAGGCGAACACAGCCGTTTATTTCAGTGTCCTTTCTCCCGGTGACCGCATCCTGACGATGGATCTTTCGCATGGCGGACACCTGACACACGGGCATAAAGCCAATTTCTCCGGAAAACTGTACGAAATCAGCCATTACGGGGTGAGTCAGGAACAGGAAACGATCGATTACGACGCACTGGCTCGCCAGGCCGCAGAATTCCAGCCTCGCATGATCACCGCGGGGGCTTCTGCTTATTCCCGTACGATTGATTTTGCCAGAATGCGGGAAATTGCGGACTCCGTGGGCGCTTACCTCTTTGTGGACATGGCTCACATTGCCGGGTTAGTCGCTGGAGGTGTCCACCCCAGCCCGATTCCGCATGCCCATTTTGTGACTTCCACCACACACAAAAGTCTGCGTGGTCCACGGGGTGGTGTCATCCTCTGTAAAGAAGAGTTTGCGAAAAAAATCGACTCACTGGTATTCCCTGGCGTCCAGGGTGGACCCCTCATGCATGTGATTGCTGCGAAAGCCGTTTGCTTCAAAGAAGCGCTCCTTCCCACTTTCCGCGAATATGCCCAACGCATTGTCAATAACGCTATCACACTCGCTAAAAGCCTCAATGCTCATGGGTACCGCATCGTTTCCGGCGGAACCGATAACCATGTGATGCTCGTTGACCTCCGACCACAGAATATTTCCGGAAAAGACGCACAGGAGTGTCTCGACCTCGCCGGAATCACCATTAATAAAAACTCCATTCCCTTCGATACCATGCCGATCTCCAAAACCGGCGGTATCCGTATCGGAACCCCGGCAGTCACCACACGCGGAATGAATGAACCCGAAATGAAAATCATTGCCGACCTCATTCACCGTGCACTCCAAAACCATGACAAACCAGAAGTTTTAGCCAAAATTAAATCCGAGGTTAAAACGTTGAATGAAAAATTCCCCGTTCCTTATTAATTCATTTGATCAAAATAATTTCTGTGAACGCTTGCGAACGCGCATGATCCGAGCATGCTTTGCATAGGAGGCACACTAACCCAATATTACTGCTTTAAATCATCATGGAACCAAACAGCAACCCCTTACGGGAAGGTCTCAGCAACCGCCGCATGCCCCAGCCCTGTACACTTGTGATCTTTGGCGCAACCGGTGACCTCACGCATCGAAAACTTGTTCCGGCACTTTACAACCTGGCCCTGGACGGCGACCTCCCGACTTCTCTTACAGTCGTGGGATTTGCCCGACGCGACAAGTCGAACGAAGAGTTTCGAACAGAGCTGGAAGAAGCAGCCCGAAAGTTTTCCCGTCAACCGATTGAAGATGAACTTTGGGAAACATTTTCCAATTCCATTTTTTATCATCGTTCTGAATTCAGCGACCAGGAGGGGTACACGAGCCTTTCCACTTTGCTGGATAAAATCGACCAGGAACGTGGGACTCGAGGGAACCGCCTCTTTTACCTCGCGGCTTCGCCCGACCAGTTTGAAGAAATTATTGAAAATCTCAAATCCGCGGGGCTTCACAATAATTCCAGCCAGGATGGGTGGTCACGGGTAATTGTAGAAAAACCGTTTGGAACCGACCTTCCATCCGCATCCAAACTCAATAATATCGTCAATTCTGCATTCCAGGAGAAAGATACGTACCGTATTGACCACTATCTGGGAAAAGAAACGGCTCAGAACATCATGG
>CAKUMP010000119.1 GCA_934667795.1 uncultured Chthoniobacterales bacterium
GAAGCGGGGTCATTTTTTGCTTACACTTTAATTTATAGTGCGGAATTTACAAAAGACATTTTAAGTGCTTTCGATAAGGCGGAGAATGTTGCTGAAATGGACTCACAAAAGGCATTGATCCGACAGCAGAGACACCCTTGGGAACAGTTGGAGCGGTATCTGGCAATGCGTGATGCCGCACAAAAATTTGATTATGTGACCGCAAACAAATTACATCTTGAAATGATGGCGGAACATGACCGTATGGCGGCGGAAAGTGTTTTCAATGTCTCCAGGAGCGGAGGTGGATTTTTGAAAACCCGATTTGAAGATGAATTGACGCAGGGGGTTAAATTTTCTACGGCTCCCTACAAGATTATTTACGAAGTACCCGAGAGGTTGCCTGTGCGTTTTGATCCTAACAATGCGGGTGAACAGATGCGGCTGTTTGCAGCCGATTACAATCTGGATCAGTTAGTAAGGATCGCCACGAGCAGTTCCACCTGGGACGCGCAGGGCCTGCCTTGGGCGGATGGTGGCACGGTCTGGTATTACTTTGATTTTGACGGGGCACAGGTTCCAAAAGATTCCGGGGTGGGACTATTTTTGGGTAAGCTGGAAACAGAATCGAAGGTTTGGATCAATGAGCAGTTTGTGGGAAGCAAACTGAGCTTCCGTGAACCGCATATTTATGATATCACCGACGCCGTGGTACGTGACGGAAAAAACCGCGTAGCGGTAGCCGTGCATAAGGCCCAGCGTAATGAAATCGGAGTTGCCGGACTGATGGCTCCGAGCTTTGTCTTTGCCGGTCCTCGAATTAATGACACAAAAACGCAGGAAGAAGAATTACTCCCTGGAGGAGTGACAGACTAAAATAGCAGATGAAAAGTTCTCTTCAACTATTTGTGAAGAATCGATAAATTTTACAACGTGAATATGAATTGTTTTACTGCGCGTGTTCATCATGGAAAAGTGGAGTGGATTTTGACTGAGACAGAGCTTAGCTTTACTCCTGAACGGATATGGAACCCGAGTCCGTCCAGAGAGCATCGGACAACGCCTTACCCCGTTCCTCAGACATTACAGATTGGTATCCGGGGCAACGACCTGACCAGTGCTAAATTTTCACCGGCACCCATGGCTGTTGTACTCGAAGGGGTGGGAGTTCGTTGCTTCGTCGGAGTGGAAGCCGATGCGGGATGGCATCGGTGGAATGAAGCAGAATTTACCGCTACGAAAGAAGGCATCCGCATTTCGATTGACCTCGAAGGGCGAAGCGATCCGGCCGAATTTGTGAAACACCTCAGGTTGCGTCTATTAAAATTTCCGAAAGACACCGCATGGCACACGATTCTTTCCAACGGGCTTGCTGCGCAATACCCACAGGATGGGCAAAAAGAAATTCCTGACTGGTGGCACCGCCCTATTTATTGTGGCTGGGGGGATCAGGTTGCTTATGCGATGCACCAGGAAGGGGTTGGTCCCGAGCGTCGGGCGATGGCGTATTGTATTCAAGGGTTGTATGAACGATGGATTTCAAAATTTGAGGAAGCAGAGGTACCCATCGGGACGGTGACTATTGATGGGGGGTGGTCGTTGACTGGTGTCTGGCAGCCTGATCCGATCCGATGGCCGGATCTTCGAGGTTTTATTGACCGCCAGCATGCGGCTGGGAGGAAAGTGTTGCTCTGGATTGGCACCTGGCTTTGGGATGGTTTATCTGAGGAGCTTTCAATTTTTGGAGACGGGAGGCAATGGACTGCGGATCCGAGCAACCCGCAGTATCTGGAAACAATCACGCAATGGGTGACGGAACTTCTCAGTCCCACAGGTTTTGATGCGGATGGGTTCAAAATTGACCAGCTTGGTTTCTGTCCAAATACGAGACAGCCTCGCTGGTGTCCACGATTTGGTTTTATGGAAATAGGAGAGGTTCCTGTCCAGCACGTGCGACAGGCTGGAGCGGAATGGGGGATGGAGTTACTTTATCGTTACCAGAAAACAATTTACGATGCAGCCAAGGCTGCGAAGCCCGACGCGCTTATCACGAGCAGCACGGTACATCCCTATTTTTATGATACCTTTGATATGGTGCGGCTTCATGACATGGGGCATGTCCCTTTGGATTTGATGGCTGCCATGCAGTCACGGGCGGACCTTGCCAAAGCCGCTTTGCCTGGGTTCCTCATTGATACGGATGACTGGATTCACCAGAATTATGCCATGTGGTTGGAGTACACCAGCCGGAGCCATGAGATCGGCGTGCCCTGTCTTTTTTATACGGAACGGTTTATTGCCCAGTGGAAAGAAGAGCCGGGAACGCAGCCCATTCATGATTTAAACAAGATTGCGGAAGCATGGCGCCAGGCTGGATATCGTATTCCTGACATCACAAAAAATGTTACCCCGATTGCGCACAGCGAAGGATATCAGAGCGAATAGTCATGAAATTATCAAAGAAAAATTAAATCATTTTTAATTAAAAATCCCATGAACCTGTTACAAACAAATCAGAAAGGTTAATATCAACATTTTCTGAAACCCTCAAAAAAAATTAATGACGACAATCATGAAATCTTCTACTCAATCTCCATTGGCACTCTTCGGTGGACCAAAAAGTATCACCCTTCCTGCTGACGATATATTCGACTGGCCCATCATCACAAAAGAAGATGAGATGGCGGCCCTTGAAGTACTCCGTACCCGTGCCATGAGCGGAACGAACATTACCATGCAGTTCGAGAAAGAATTTTCTGAATGGATGGGGGTCAAACACGCGCTTGCTTTCAACAACGGAACGGCTTCCTTGCTGGCCGCGATGTTCGGAGTTGGTATTGGGGTTGGCGATGAAATCATTTGTCCCGCCATCACGTACTGGGCTTCCGCTTTGCAGGTGTATTCGCTGGGAGGAACGGTGGTCTTTGCCGACATAGATCCGTTGACGCTCTGCCTGGACCCGGCGGACATCGAGCGTCACATCAGCCCCCGCACCAAAGCTATTGTGGTCGTACATTATCTCTCTTATCCCGCCGACATGGACGCCATCATGGAAATTGCCAACAAACACGGCTTAAAGGTGATTGAAGATGTCTCTCACGCACAGGGTGGGCTTTATAAAGGTCGCAAGCTCGGCTCCATCGGGCACGTCTCCGGTTACTCGCTCATGACGGGAAAATCCTTTGCCATCGGCGAAGGGGGAATGCTTACGACAAACGATCAGGAAATTTATGATCGTGCGCTCGCCTTTGGACATTACGAACGTTATACGGTGGATATTCCAACGGATTCGCTTAAACCTTTCGCCGGGCTTCCGCTGGGCGGATTCAAGAACCGGATGCATCAAATCAGTTCGGCGGTGGGGCGCGTGCAACTACGTCATTACGACGCACGTTGCGTGGAAATCCGCAAGGCGATGAATTATTTTTGGG
Source organism: uncultured Chthoniobacterales bacterium (assembly GCA_934667795.1). GTDB lineage: Bacteria > Verrucomicrobiota > Verrucomicrobiia > Chthoniobacterales > CAKUMP01 > CAKUMP01. Next base: position 3,411 of record CAKUMP010000119.1, read on the forward strand.
ATTTGCTGGAAGATGTTCCTGGTCTTGTCGCACATCGCGTGGACGAATCCACGGGTTCGAACATGGCGGGGTGGTACTGTTCTCACGGCATTTATCGTTCGGAGGAACTTGGTGGGCTGTCGGTTACGCGCTTCTGTGAAGCAGTTCGCGCAGAAGGGGCACTTGGTGTTCTGCCGGGTTGCAACCATGCACTGCATATGCATCCGGTTTTCAATGAAGCGGATATTTATCACGACGGCAAACCAACCCGCATCGCACATTCCAATAGAGATTTGCGTCAGCCGAAAGGTTCACTGCCTGTTTCCGAGCGTATCGGACGTGAGGTGTATTTCATCCCGTGGTTCAAACGTTATTATCCGGAAATCATCGAACAATATGCGAATGCTTTCCGCAAAGTGGCTGAAAATGCGCCAGCTTTGCGCGCAAATGATCCTGGCGATGCTGACAAACTCGGCGGGTGGAATTTTTTCAAAAGTGCCAAATAAAATGCATTCACCAATGATCGCTACCCGATAATGAAACACGTTCGGTTGCGAGTATGAAAATTTTTGGGAAGATAGAATAATCTTATGAAACCATCAAAAAAAATTTATATTCTGGTCGATATGGAAGGGAGCAGCGGGATTTGTCGCTCTTCTCAAGTGATGCCGGGGGAATTGCATTACCAGGAAGGGCGTATTTGCATGACCCGGGATGTGAGCACTTGTGTCAAAGCCTGCAAGGAAGCCGGGGCGACTGAAATTATTGTGCGTGATATTCACAATACGTGTTTTAATCTTATCTGGGATCAGCTTCCCAGTCTTGAAGGGGTGCGCTATGTCATGGGGGAGAGCCAGATGGGACGTATGCCTGGTGCGGATGGTGGGTTTGCGGGATTGATTTTGCTTGGGTATCATGCCATGGCAGGAACGCCTTATGGGGTTTTGGAGCATACTGCCAGTTCCAGAACCTGGCAAAATTTCTGGATGAATGGGGTTCCATCGGGAGAAATTGCGGTTGAGGCCGGGATTGCCGGAGACATGGGAATTCCGGTGATCATGGTTAGTGGAGATGACAAAGCGATCGTGGAAGCCCGGCAGTTTCTTCCGCATGCGGTGACTTCAGAAGTGAAAAAAGGGACTGGCATTGAAGGGGCGATGCTGCTTCCGGTTGAAGAGGCACAGGCGCTGATTCGTGAAAAAACCATTGATGCCGTGAATCGCTGTGAGGAAATGCCACCATTTGTTGTCGAAAAACCTGTCACCATGCGTTTGCAGCTTGTTTCGCGTGGACGTGTCCCGCGTCATCGTCCGGGCGTTCGGGAAATTGATGGACAAACATTTGAAATCACTGCGGCAACTGTGCAGGAAGGGGTTTATCTGATTGAGGGATAAAATTAAGGGTTTTCACATCCTTTTTGAGTGTTCAATTAAAATTTTTCATGGTTAAGTGGAGTCGTTTTTTGTTGACGAGAAATTTAATTTAACCACAGGAAAATGGATATATGAGCAGATCAGTTACCTTATTTACCGGGCAATGGGCGGATTTACCGATTGCGGAATTGTTACCAAAAGTGAAATCCTTTGGGTATGACGGGGTAGAACTGGCGTGCTGGGGGGATCATTTTGAGGTGGAAAGTGCGGATGAGGCGTATTGTCGTGGGCGACGGGAATTGTTGGAACAAAACGGGTTGAGCTGCGTCGCGATATCGAGCCATCTGGTGGGGCAGGCGGTGTGTGATTTAATTGATGCGCGGCATCAGACCATTTTACCTGCATCGATATGGGGAGATGGGGAACCAGAAGGGGTGAGGCAAAGAGCGGCCGAGTTTATGATTAAAGCAGGGGAAGCGGCAAAACGTTTTGGAGTGGAAATCGTAAATGGATTTACCGGGTCTTCGATCTGGCATTTAGTGTATAGTTTTCCGCCGGTGCTACCCGGGCAGATCGAGGGTGGATATAAGGATTTTGCAAAGCGTTGGAAACCAATCCTGGATGCGTATCAAGATTTGGGAGTGAAATTTGCCTTGGAAGTCCATCCGACAGAAATTGCATTTGATATTGCATCAGCAAGAAGAGCGGTGGAGGCATTGGACGGACATCCGGCATTCGGGTTTAATTACGACCCCAGTCATTTCGCGTACCAGGGGGTGGATTATGAACGTTTTCTGTATGAATTTTCTGATCGAATTTTCCATGTGCACATGAAAGATGTCGGGTGGAGAGAATCTGCCGGCCCGGTGGGGGTCTTTGGGGGGCATGTGGACTTCCATCATCCGGATCGGTATTGGGATTTTCGTTCTTTGGGACGAGGAAATGTACGCTTTGAGCCTATTATACGTGCATTAAATCATATCGGATATCGCGGTCCGCTATCTGTGGAGTGGGAAGATGGCGGGATGGATCGGGAATTTGGCGCAACGGAAGCCTGTGCCTATGTCCGTAAAATCGATTTCCCTGCTTCCGGGATTGTATTCGATGCGCAATTTGCTGCGGATGAGCAGGAATAGGAAAATGAAATAAGATAATAAGGAAATGGAATGCCTGCTTGTCAAAACGGATAAATTTTAGCAAAATCAGGACAAGCAGGCATTATGAAGAACCCTCGTCCAGGCAGTAGAAAAATTTTACCTGAGTTTACGGAGGGAGCGGCGTATTCTATTTCTTTTTTGACGTATTTAAAGGAGGCGTTTGTGGCGCGTCCGTGGGGATTGGCGATTCCTCCTAATTTCTTTTTTTTGGGGATGGCGGGATTATTAGGGATGCTAAACCCCGGAATCTGGTTATTGGGGGCAGGGGTGGAACTGGGGTATTTGTTGTTGTTAGGATCGCATCGTGGATTTCAGAAATGGGTGGATGCGCGCCATACGGGGCCGGTTGCTGCTGCGCGACAGATGAAACTGGGGACGATTCTGAGTCAGCTGGATGAAGAAGACCGTCAGACATATCGAAAACTGGAGGAAATCTGTGAGCGGATATTGCTGCAACATAGCAAAAAAACAACGGATTCGGATCTGACGTTGCAGTCTGTGGGGCTGGGACGCTTATTGGGCGTTTTGTTGAATTTACTGGTGGCGAGTCATGCGATTCGCACCCTGCTTCGCGCGGACTCTGCGGACCTGCAGCGGTTGGAAGAACGGATGGCGGAATTGGAAGGGAAACTCGTTGGGGCAAATGATACCCGCTTGAAGGAAAGCCTTGCTGCCCAGAAGGAAGTTTTGAAAAAAAGACTGACCACCATCGAAATGGCGGTAGAACGAGAAAAATTAATCAAATCGGAAATTAATCGTATTGAACAGCAGATACAATTAGTTTTTGATGAAGTCCGGCTGGCAATCGCTCCTGGCGATGTGACGCGCTACGTGAGTCGTCTCTCGGATCAGGTACAGGATTCGGCTCGCTGGGTGCAGGGGCAAACGACATTATTTGGGGAAGACAGTTTAGATGCGTGGGTGCAACCCATCAGTGAATACAACGAAGTTAAGAAAAATAAACCAGAGCAGAGTATTTTATCATGACAGCAGCACAGCAGGGATTAACAGGATTGGGAAAAATTGTTTCTCTATTATTTGTCATTGGGTTGATTGTCACCGGGCTTTATGTGTTTAACAAAACAAAGTCAGATGGGGGTGGGACATCGAGTGAGGTGGTCCGGACTCTTACAGATGGAGGGGGAAGCAGCGGGCAGAATGAAGCCGGGGATACGACAATTAAAGGGGGAGAAGCAACTGCAGTGGCTTTCGGAGAAACGATGCTGGAAGTGCCGGCTCTGGGGCCGGGCATTCCCTATGTGCCGAAAGATAATATTCTTGATATCGAATTAAGTGAATATGCGGGGTATGCAG
>CAKUMP010000120.1 GCA_934667795.1 uncultured Chthoniobacterales bacterium
CCTGGATTTTTATAAATTTTCTTCGTGTGAATCTCTTCCCAAAACACATCCTCTTCATCATCCATAAAAACTAAAAATAATCCTTTGTGTCCATTCGTGTTCATTCGTGGTTAAAAAACCTGGGAGCGCCGACGTCCCCGTCGGCACTAAGCCTTATTTCACGTAAAGGACGCCAAGGCCGCAAAGGGTACCTGTTTTTAAAAGGCCAAATCAGGACAATCAAAACATTTTAATCCCCCCTAACAGGTAACTACCAATTTGGTCTTTTGGTTCCTGAAACCACATCCCAAAATGTGATAGAATCCTTCATTCTGAATTTCCTGACGTTATGTTCCTGTGTCATATGATCGAGATCATGCCAGGAAAGATTTTTCGTAATTTTACCTGTTTCGGTATTAAGGAAAAAGAATACCTTGTCTTGCTTGTCGATCCATCCATACACGTAACTTCCTGATACCATAAACTGGCTTGCAGGCAGGATATTTTTCCCAGCGGGATCAGTTAAGAATGGTTGCCTTTTTTTCACTTCAAATGCATATCCGTTGGGAAGGGAGACATGTCCCCGCAGGGGTCCACAGCCCAAGATAAGCGTAACATTAAGAGCCAAACAGAGTAAAACGGCTATTTTCATTCGTATGTCTCTTCTTAAAAGCAAGTACTCTTAGCTTCGCGTTCTTTGCGTGAAACGGATCTTCTTACCGACGGGGATGCCGGCATTCCCAGGAAAAAAATGGGCAGTGAGGGATTCGAACCCCCGACCAACAGTGTGTAAAACTGCCGCTCTACCACTGAGCTAACTGCCCGGTAAAGAAGAACCTGAAAACTAAAACATTTTGGCTCGCCATAGCAAGAAAAATCCCATTTATTATTAAAAATCTTTCACTTATGGCACGTATTGCTTCCTGGTCTCTCTTAATTCTTTGTTTTCTTTATTTTGCAGTGGGTTTCATCTGGCCACTCACGTTTACCTTACATGGTGCATTCTTTGATGCGGATCAGAACTTTTCTTTTGCTTACCTGCTGGAAATTTTCAAAAACCCGATTTACCTCGAAGGGATGCTGAATGCGTTTCTGATTGCATCAGGAACCACTCTCCTTTCCGCAGCCCTGGCAATCCCTCTGGCGATGCTCGCAGACAAATATACGTTCCCCGGGAAAGTTATTTTAACTTCGTTGATTTTAGTCCCTTTAATTCTTCCTCCTTTTGTGGGAGCGATCGGGATCAAACAGATTTTAGGCCAGTATGGGGCGTTGAATGCCTTTCTTGTGCAGGTGGGGCTATCTGACCCTGAACAGCCGATTCACTGGCTTGCTGAGGGGCGTATGTTCGGGATTATTCTGATGAACGCCTTACACCTTTACCCTATTTTGTATTTAAATGTTTCTGCTGCGCTGGCCAATATTGATCCGGCAATGGGGGAGGCAGCAGAGAACCTGGGTTCTCACGGGTTTCAAAAATGGCGTAGAGTGACTTTTCCTCTCATGATGCCGGGACTCTTCGCCGGCGGTACGCTGGTTTTTATCTGGGCATTTACAGATCTCGGAGTTCCTTTGATTTTTGATTTCTCCCGTGTGACGCCCGTGCAGATTTTTTATGGCGTAAAAGAAATTTCCGGGAACCCGGTCCCTTATGCATTGGTCGTGGTCATGCTGGGGGTCAGTACCTTTTTATATTTCCTTTCCACCTGGTTATTTGGACGCAAAACGTATGCCATGGCCAGTAAATCGGGGCTATCACGTGAAGCACGTCCTCCGGGTGCGATCGTAAAACTTATTTGTTTGCTGGTCTTTTCTGGAGTCAGCTTCCTGGCGATTTTGCCACATATCGGAGTCATTCTGCTCTCTTTTTCTGAGGATTGGTACAGGAGCATCCTGCCCACGGTCTGGACCGGAGAACATTATTTGCAGGCATTAGGGCATCAAATGACCGTCCCCTCGATTGCAAATAGCCTGCGCTATGCCGGACTCGCCACCTTGATTGATCTTGTCATGGGATTAATCATCGCGCTGCTGGTCGTGCGATCCCGGCTGCCGGGGCGTCGCATTCTGGATGCTTTGTCCATTTTACCATTAGCAGTTCCTGGGTTGGTTTTAGCTTTCGGCTATCTGGCAATGACACAGGAAGGGCGGCTCTTCGACTTTTTAAACCCATTAAGAAATCCAACCCTTTTATTAGCTTTCGCTTACTCCATGCGACGCATTCCCTATGTCGTTCGGGCGGCCGTAGCCGGACTACAGCAAACTTCCATTAGTTTTGAAGAAGCCGCCGCTAATTTAGGTGCAGGGCCCGTACGCGTACTTCGTCGTATTACCTTGCCGCTGATATCCGCCAACCTGATTGCCGGCGGGATTCTGGCATTTTCCTTTGCCATGCTGGAAGTTTCCGATTCCCTCCTCCTGGCACAACGGGCGGAAGATTATCCTATCACAAAAGCAATTTTCGATCTATTCCAACTCCTGGGTGAAGGACGTTTTCTGGCCTCCGCTCTCGGGGTCTGGGCAATGGTCTTCCTCGCACTCACGATGTTCTCCGCCTCGATTTTAATGGGACGCAAACTAGGCGCCATTTTCAGAACGTAAAAAATGTACCTAAAAAAATTATCTCACACGAAGACACTAAGACACGAAGATTTTTCAGGGAAAATAAAGCAAAGACCTGTGGAGTAGGACGCTTTTTGAGATAGGGTTCATGCAAAGGAAATTTCTAAAAATTCAGAAATTCTTCTTCGTGTCTTAGTGTCTTCGTGTGAGTTTTAAAAGCCTACCGAAACTTCACCCAGGATGTCGGTTAGGGAAAGTTAATTCTGCAATTCCGCTTTTATCCAGTTCGCCCAGGCCGTATGTTTTCATTTTTTCATATTGGTCCCGGGTTGCTTCTGCGAGAGGCAAATGCAGGCCTGCTTTTTTTCCTAATTCCAGTGCAATTCCTGAATCTTTGGCGGCATGTGCTGCTGAAAAATAACAGCTATGCTCTCTTGATTGCATATCTTCTCCATCGGTTTCCAGCACACGCGAATTTGCCCCCGTTTGTGCAAAAATTTCGCGTAAAAGCGTAAGGTCAATTCCCAGTGCCGCTCCTAATCCTAACCCCTCAGCCAGGCCTGCGGTGTTGATATTCATCACCATATTGACCAGGGCCTTCACCTTGGCCGCTGTCCCTGCCGGGCCTACAAAGCGTTTTGATATGCTTAAATCTTTTAATAATGACTCAATCCTTCCATAGTCATTTTCATCCCCTGCACACATGAGATAAAGCGTTCCCTCTCTTGCCTGTGTGATGCTGCTTGCCATGCAGGCTTCCAATGCCGCATTGCCACTTGCTTTACAACGCGCATACACCTCTTCCTGGATTTCCGGAGAAACAGTCGCACAATTAATGAAAAATTTTCCGGAAGCATTTTGCAACAATTCATTTTCTGCAAAAATTTCCCGCATGGATTGATCGTCTGTCACAACCGTCAAAATCACATCGGATTTTGCGGTCACCTCAGGCAATGAACTTACGGCATCTGCGCCAATCTCATTCGCTAACTCCTGGGCAATTTCCGGTTTATGGTCATAAAGTGCGCTGACTTTCCACCCACAGTCGTTCAAGCGCTTCGCCATATTGCTTCCCATTCGACCAATACCCACCACACCAATCCGCGTTTGTTCTTTTGTAATCGTGCTCATCGTATCGCTTCCTTAAAACTTAAAGTTTCCCCGCAAAAAAGGGATTATTGATTTTTTCCGCCTGAACCGTAGTCAACGGCCCATGACCAGGACATAAAATGGTTGCATCAGGCAAAGCTAAAACTTTTTCCAGGTTATTGTACAATGCATCCTGATAAGAAATTTTCCCTCCTCCCATAGAGCCGGCAAAAAGAGAATCTCCCACGACAGCTAATGGGTAATCCAGCCCATGAATGACATAAGTAGTACCACCCGCAGAATGCCCTGAGGTGAGACGGGTCTCCATTTTCAGCCCACCGGCTTCAAACACATGTCCTTCTTTAAAAGTTTCGGCACCGGGATGTGGTTCGTTTTCATTAATAAATACCTTCGCACCGGTTTCCTTTGTCAGGCGCTCTAAATCCGCAATATGATCCCCATGTGCATGCGTCAATAAAATCAAAGGAATTTTCAGGTTGTTTTCCTGGATCGCACGCACCATCCCCACACAATCCGCACCGGTATCAAATGCCACCCCGACTTTTGTCGCAGGATTCCAGACGAGATACGAATTGACGGTCATATCCAAAAAGGGAGTATTAAATGTCAGCAATCCTTCTTTTTGGATTTCCTTTGGTTTGTATGTTCCATTCGCTAATGCCACAAGGGCATCCGCATGTAAATCCAGCTCTCTAGCCAGCGCTCGAACTATTTTTTCATCAAATTCTCCTTCCAGAACTTTTTCGATGGATTCAGGAGAAACTTCTAACTTCTCGCCTAATTCCTTTAGCTCTCTTCCGAGGCCATTAATCGCTTTATTTAAGATATCCTGATAAAAGTCTTCAATTGGTATTGCCATGTCTAAACTTTACCTGCTTCTGGTAAAGTCTCAACCGGTTTTTCGAACATTTAAATGATGCCTGGCAATTTTAAAATCTCACACGAGGGACTTTTATACGCCGCGGAAGAACGCAGAAATTTTATAATAAAAAACTTCCGCGGTTTTCCGCGAGTTCAGCGGCTAATCCAGAAATCCTTCGTGTAAGACTGGTTCTTTTAGCCGACGGGGACGTCGGCGTGCCCAGCAAGAAGGTCTGCCGACGGGGACGTCAGCGCTCCCGGCCAATGTCCCCAATGTCCCCAATGTCCCTCGACGAGGACATCGGCGCTCCTATGAATTTATTCTTCGGCAGATTTTTCCAGATAATAATCATACCCCCCGACATAGGTACGTACGTTTCCGTTGTTCACATGGATCACTTTCGTGGCCAGCAATTTAATAAAATGCACATCGTGCGAAATAAATACCAGCGTGCCTTCGTAAGCCTGCAAAGCAAGGATCAGGGACTCCACACTATGGATATCCAAATGGGTCGTCGGCTCATCCATGAGCAACAGGTTGGGAGGATTTACCAAAAAACGAATCAAATTCAGTCGGCTTTTTTCTCCTCCACTGAGGACCCCGGTTTTTTTATAAATTTCGTCTTTCCTGAATAAAAATGAGCCTAAAATCCCACGTGCTTCTTCCTCGCGCAACTCCCCATTTGCTTCCATCACTTCTTCCAGAACCGTCTTGGCTGGGTCGAGATATTCTGCCCGATGCTGACTAAAATACCCGATGCGTGCATTGTGTCCTTCAATGCGTTCCCCTTTTTGAAATTCCAGCACGCCTGCCAGAATTTTCAGAAGCGTAGATTTTCCGGCTCCGTTGGGTCCAAGCAAAACCGTTCGTTCGCCGCGTTCTACGTCCAGATTCAGTCCTTGATAAACCGGCGTGTCGCCATAGGACATGTGAATATTTTCTAATGACAGCACACGATGTCCGCTTCGTACCGGTTGTGGAATTTGAAAACGAAATGGCTTGCGCGGTGGCGTTGGTTTTTCGATCAACTCCATCCGTTCAATCTGTTTCAATTTACTTTGTGCCTGTGCGGCTTTGGAAGAAACCGAGCGAAAACGGTCTGCAAATTCCTGTAATGCCTTGATCTCCTTCTGCTGATTTTTATAAGCGGCGGACTGTTGTTCATAGTTCGCTTCTCTTTGGCGCAGATAGTCGGAATAATTTCCTGTATAGGAAATGAGCCGGCGTTCGGAAATTTCATAGACCGTTTCCACGAGTTCGTCCATAAACTCACGGTCGTGCGAAATCAGTAAAACGGCACCGGAATACGTTTTCAGATAATTTTGCAGCCAGAGCAAAGATACGAGGTCCAGGTGGTTCGTCGGTTCGTCCAGCAGCAAAAGATCCGGTTCCAAAACAAGTAAACGTGCCAGGTGTGCACGCATGACCCAGCCCCCACTCATTTCTTTTGCCTTGCGGTCAAAATCGCTTTCTTTATATCCCAGACCTGTCAGCATTTTTTTGGCCTTTGCTTCGACCTGCGGATTGCTGAGCGCTTCGAACTGCATGCTTAATTCATGATATTCGGGCGTATCCACTACCCCTTCTTTTTCGAGAGCATGCAATTTGGTTTCAATTTCTGCAATCTGTCCGGCGCGTCCGGTAGCAACTTCCAACACTGTTTCTTCCCCGCTTGCCTCCGCTTCCTGGGGCAAAAACCCGATCATCGTCCACTCATCTCGTTCCACAGCCCCTGTATCGGGTGTATCTTGTCCAAGAATAAATGAAAACAAAGTAGATTTCCCGGCACCATTGGGTCCAACCAAGGCCACTCTCTCCCCATAATTCACTTGCATAGCAGCATCTTCAAATAAAACGCGCCCACCTAGTGTTTTTCCAAGATTACGAATTGTTAACATAGCCCTCTACGATAACCCTGAACCCGCTATAATAAAACACCGAAGTTTTATTATTTGAGTTTTTCAAGATTATAAATCCTGTGCAAAAGAAATAAACTCGCGATGTGCCTTTAGCATCGCCACAAGAGCGGCCACATTTGCCTGGATTTGTGATTCCACGGGTGCTTTTCCGGGCGTTTCAAGGACAATTTCAAATGGCATGGGATTTGTCCCTGGCGGTGCCCCCAGAATTCCGGGGTATCCGGTAGTTATCACGCCCTCATAGGCGTCAAATCCATCGATACTGTTATCCCGGTTGGTTTCCAGATGTTTTTCAGCAGCGGCCAGCGCCGGTTTTAAAACCTCTCGTGTCAACTCTGCCCCCTTCACAAACCCATACATCCCCGGACTATCAATGTCTGCATGCAAGGCAATAAATCCATCAAAACGAAGTTCCCGAATCTCGGCTTCTAAAAGCCGCACCTCCGGAATATCCGTATTTTTCCAAAATAACCGATTTAAATCCCAGGTGTCACGTTCGCGCGTTCCGGCATATATCCCCGAAGGATTACAGATCGGGTAAATAAAAATGACATACCCCCGCGCGATTTCCGGATCTTTTTGCAACGCTTCTACAAAACGCGGTAAACACAATGGTCCTGCAATTTCATCCCCATGGATTCCGGCAAAAATTCCAACCCGCAAAAGATGCTCCCATTTTCCTTCTCCACAAAAAATATATTTGCAGATCTCCACCTCCTCCTCACGCAGCGATTCTCCCTGGAAAAAATTTTCCGGAAAATGGCAAAT
>CAKUMP010000121.1 GCA_934667795.1 uncultured Chthoniobacterales bacterium
GTCCAGCGACTGAATCCGGACTTGGAACCGTTTTGCGTATATCCAGCATTTCGAGACACCACCAGCTTCGAAGCGTAGGTGCCTGCATGTGCAACAGTAATTCCGGAACGGCTTCGATATTGACAACAGAAGTGGTGCCCGATGCGATAAGCATTCGCTCGCCTTGCTGGATGGCATCCAGGTAAGCATTCAGGGAGGATGCACGTTTGAGCTGGTTAATCGCTTTGATCCACTCTACGAAAGGCAGGTTCTCCGGGATTCTTTGATGAAAATGCGTATAATCCAGATGGCAATGCGCATTGATCAAGCCGGGCATCAAGACCATTTCCCCCAGATCCAGAGGGGGTTTGGCATAATCGCGACGAATGTCTTTATATTTGCCAACACGAGAAATTCGTTCGCCGCGAATGACGACCGCCCCATCTTCCAGAACGGGTGCGTTCATGGGGACGACATATTTCGCACGAATAATCATGACTGGGCGGCTTTTACTTTTTCACGGGCTTCCGCAACAACGAAATTACATGCTTCTCGGCATAGAAACGGAAGATTCTTGCCCTGGTCGCTTCCCAGGCTCCCCTGAAGATCAAATTTTTCTTCTGGAAGAGAGGTGATGTCCTGTGTGTCATCAAGCTTCCAAAGAATGAGTCGCTGGCATTTTTTATGAGGATCGCAAGTGGACTGGATGACCTCCTGGGCTTGCGCATCGGTGATTTTTCTTGCGACACGATACATCCCCGTCTGGCGTTCCAGTGTTTCACGAAGAGGAGTGGTAGTTAATTTTTTTGATAAAAACTGCGAGTAAAGCCCAATGGCTGCAGGGTAAATGAAATCGAGCGCCAGCCGCAGGTTTTCCAGAGAATCCAGATGCAGTTTCCACCCACGCTTAAGGTCTGGTGCGCCTTTGAGCGGACGAAATTCGTTGCTTTCTGAATACAAGACAATGAAACGCGCATCTTGCGGAGAATGAAATTCTTCCAGTGAAGTATCCTCAGACGAGTCCTGAACATGGGTGAGCGTAAAACGGGAAAACTGATCGTATGTGGTAATCCGCACTTGCCCCATTCGGCTCATGCCGGATTGAAGCCATTGCAGCAGGTTTTCAGTAAGAGATGCAGTCATTTAAGTGGTCAAAACAAGGTCAAAGGTCGCTAAAATAAATAAAAAACGTTAAGAACCTAACAATATACACATTTATTAGGAAGATTGCAGGAAATTTGTATCGAAATCATGCACCAGTTCGAGGATGACCTGAGCGATCATGGGTTCGGTACCGATACTGGAGGAGAAATAGACGGTTTTCCCGTGGAGAAGTTTGGGTTCGTGATGGAAGACTTCACGTTGGGAAGCGGCAGGTGGGATATGGGATTCGAGGCCAAGCATCACCGGAATGTCCTGATAGCTATGCAGACCGTCCGCTATAAAGAAAGGAACGACAACGACATGCGGTGAGGAGGTAAATTTATACCAGTCTGAAACAAGGGGTGGCTCCTCCATATAGGCATTAAAAACTTCTGCATAGGGGGTCGTTTCGCTTAGGACCTGCGCCTGGTATTTAGCGGCTTTTGCAGAATTTTCGTTTAGAGAAGTCCCGTGTCCGACAATGATAAGACTGGTTTCTGATTCAGGGATCCCGGGAGCAATTTCTTTTGCGCGTTGAAGCAGAGCGCTGGTCATGGAATGGTGGTTGCCAATGGGGTCACAGTATTTGAGTGTTTTTCCGTCCCGTTGGGTGATACGTCCCTGCAGTTGGAGTTCGCGCGGGATGACCGTTTCCGTAAAATACCCTTCAGAAATAAACAGGGGAACGATGTAGAGGTCCGTACAGGTCGTCATGGCCAGAACATCGCGCATGGAGGGCTCTTCTTTCCAGAAGCAGGTATGCACTTCGGTAAAAAGGTTTTGTGAACGAATCGTTTCCGCATGCTCCTGGGTAGGAGTCGCAGAATCAGGATTAAGTGTGGAGCCATGCCCCACTAAAATAAGCGCAGAGTCAGGTTTGCAAATCATTTTGAAATACTAGAATCGAATTTGAAAAATAGCCTGTCAAATCTTCTTTCAAATAAAATTCAGAATCAAAAAAATTGTGGCTGTCGCGATTTTTGCGTGAAATGTATCTTTCAGGAGAATGTGCCCTGAAAGGGCACTGGGGTTTGGATATTTGCAAGTGATTTTTATTCGCATAATAACGGCGCTGTTCCTTTACTGTCCGAATGGGATGGGACGTATTTGGAGTGCGGCGGTTTCCGCCGCTTTGGATCATAACGAATGGGATGTACGAACAACCTTTGCGTGGCGAAGCTTCAGCGTCGTTCGAACCAAAGCGGTGCAGAGCCCCGCACTCCAAATACGCCCCGTGTGGTGGGGAAAAACTTTGACATGTCGTCGTCCTTCTACATTTTCTGGATAGAAAAATGGACATCGCGGCGGTGGGTTTGTTGGAGAGCGATGCGTGCCTGGTCGGGTTTTTGAAGGTGTTTGAGGAGTTGTGCTGCGAGAAGCCAGGCTTCCGCACGATACGGGGCGGACTCCAGAGTCTGGAGGCAGAAATCGGCTGCTGCCTGGGATTCTCCTTGGGCATGCAGGGTGTGGATGTATTGCTTTTGAACGGGCCAGTATTGTGGAAATTGTGTTGCTGCTTTTTGAAGGATTTCCAGAGCGGTTTCAGGATGCGATTCCAGGACAATCACCGCAGCGAGCTGGGCGGCATTGGGGCCAAAAACCGGATCGGGGAGCAGTGGTTCCAGAAGGGTGAGGGCTTCGCCGGCGTGGCCCAGCCGGGCAAGCGTGGAGGCTTTTGTGAGCAGGTAGGGCGGAAACGGTTTTGCCTGGAGAATCGCCTGATCGACCAGTTCCAGTGCCTGGGTGGGGTCGGTGATGAGACTGTGGTTGGCTTGATTGAGCAACATGCGGCTGGAATGCTGGTTGTTGTCGGCATTGCTGACAAAAAATGTTTTGGCGTCTTTCCAGTCCTGGGATTCATGATGGGTAGTGAAAATGAGAAAAAGGAGGAATCCGGCAACCGGCAATTGCATTTTCCAATGACGAGGAGAGGAAATGGAGAAAGGGATAAGGAGCGCCGCGAGATAAAGCAGGAGAAAAGCAAGTGGAAGGTAGAGCCAGTGTTCCGCGATGGGCGCGTTGATGGGAAGAAGCCCGGAAATGGGCAGATAAAAAATGACTGCCGCCAGCAATGCCGGGAGTTTGGAGGTGGGTGACGCGGCGGGGGCAAAGGGAGTGATGGTGTCGGCGCGAGTGGACGGATCGGCGTGAACAGTTTCAGCGGATGGGGCGGATTGAACGGATTGAACAGCGTGGTTGCTGCGAGCGGGAGAGCCAGGACATTTTTTTACAAAATGGTAATAAATGACAAATCCCAGGAGCGCGGTCATGAGCAGAAGTCCCGGGATAAAAAAAACGGGATGAACTTGTCGTTCCATGTGCAGGTCCCAGGGGGCCAGGATTAAGCGTGCGTATTCACCGAAGACAGAAAAAAAAGTGGTGAAGGAAGCGATGGATGCTTTGGAAAATTCCGGTGGTGGCCAGTGGTTTGCCTGGCTGCGTAGAAAGAGGATTAAAAGCACGCCGGACACACAGGCAAGCAATTGGGTGATTGCTTTTTTGGAAGCATTTTTCCAGGGAAGAAAGCAGGCGTAAGCAAGGGGCGTGAGATAACCGATTTCTTTACTGCCTGCAGCGGCAAATGCCGCCAGCAGGATGAAGGCGTAGCCCAAGAGGGATCGGAGAGATTGAAAAGACCGTGGCGTTTTTGCATCAGGGCTTGTTTCCGTCGCGACTGGTGAGCAAGCACTTCCGCAAAGCCAGAATACAAAAATTGCACAAAGTAAATCCGCGCGTCCGGAAATGTAGGCAACTGCCGAGGTATGCAAAGGATGCACCGCCCAAAGCAGGGTGGAAACTAAGGCAACCCAGTGTGTTTTCCCCGACGAAAAATTCCCGCAGGAGGTCAGGAAATTTTTACATAACCGAAAAAGTGCGAAGGCCGCCAGTACATGAAGGCACACGCTCGTAAAATGATACCCCCCCGGCGAGAAAGCAAACAGGGCGTAATCCAGCGTATAAGTCAGACGCTGGATGGGGCGGTAAAATCCGGAAGCCGTCGCATCCCAGAAAAGGAAATGCTGGAACCCGTCCGCAATCGAATGCCAACTGCGAATAAAGGGATCACGCAATACCAGCGCGGTGTCGTCCCACACAAATCCAAAAGAAAACACAGAATAATAACAAGCCAACACGCCCAGCGCGATGGTCAAATAAAAGATCCAGTTTTTGACGGAAAAGTACACAGAATAGAAGTAACCACAGAACGCAAAAAATACACAGAATATTTTGACGCGCAGAAAGCAAGCGCGGTGGGGCATGCGGGCAAACTTGTTTTTTTATCCGCAGATTGACGCAGATTAACACAGATTATTTTTTTTAAAAAATCTGCGTCAATCTGCGGATCCTTTCTCTTGTTTTCTGAGTTTACGGATAAATTAGCTCCTATGGGATGGGGGATGGGGTGTTTGGTTGTTTTGATTAGTTAGTATCCGGAAGAGAAATGGCGTCAATGCGTTGTATTTCTTCCAGGATGGATTCGTTGTTTTGAATGTGTTGAAATATTTTTCCCCGTATTTGAGTGGCTTCTTCAAATCGATTTTCTCGAAGAAGAATTTTATACTGGAGGAGCAGGGAGTTGGGATTCAGAGGTTCAAGCGTTAGTGCGATATCAAGAAAATTCTGGGCAATTTCGAGTTTGTTTTCCTGTTCCGCGATCAATGCGAGGTTATTATAAGCGCCGACATGACGTGGACGGATTTCCAGACAGCGACGATAAAATGTCTTGGCCTCGTAATACTCGTTTTTCATTAAATGAAGATTCCCCATGGAAAAAACGACTTCGGAGTTGTCTGGGGCAAGCGCATAAGCGACTGTCAATTTTTCGGTGGCAAGTTCGATATTGCCATTGTCGAGAGCGCGAGTTCCAATGTTGTATATTGTGTGTGTCGTGAGGTCGGGAGAATTTCGTGGCCAGAAAACCAGTGTTCCGGAAGCTCCCAGCAGGATCACAATCAGGAACCACTCGAGATAAGGCATTCTTTGACCTAAGGAAGAAGTTTTTTTGAATAAGGGCTGAAGGGAAGTATAAACAAAATACAGAAAAAATGCAGATAAAAGTAAGAACCCGGGGATGGCTGCCAGACGGTAGCGTTCAGTGACAAATACCGGTAGCACTGCAAGGAGATGACTGAGAACGGTGATCGGAATCACGGATGCATTTCGGGAACGCCAGAAAACCAGTACCATTCCGGGTAATGCCAGGAATGCCAACCAGCCAAAGCGGGGGCCGGGAGTCAGGATATAATCCATCCGCATCTGGGAGAGCATCGACAGGTCATCATATTCAAACTGATTCCAGAAATTACTGGCTTTGATGCCTAACAGTTTGATCCAGCGTCCGGGGGATTCTGCAATATCCTGTTTTGCCCGAATGCTCCAGAATTCAGAAACTTCTGCGCGGGTAAGGTCTTTTCCGGTTTCCTCGCGTGCGATTCGCAGAGAGTCTTTTAACAAGCCTTCTTGTCCGGCTTCCATTTGAGGCGGAATACGGGGATACCCATTCGCACCTTTCCAGTTTCCAATAAAAAAGTTTAATCCGGAATGCGAGGAGAGCATCACCGGTTCTTTTGCAACAAAATGATTGAATATCCAGCAGGGAGAAGTGCCTGCTGTGACACCCAGCCCTAGCAGGAAAATCAGCACCAGGCTTCTTTTTAGATCCCGTCCGCAGCGGATAAGAACCATCCCAGCCAATACCGGGATGAAAGAAAGAATCGTCGCGACCATCATGGCACTGATCCCACAAATGAGCCCAACGATGCCGAATGCCCAGTCCGGGAATTTTCCCTGTTTCCATTTCAAGTAAAACCAGACCGCTCCCCATAAGGTCAGGACCGCGTAAGTGGTGGGCATCAGGATAATGGAAAATCCCTGCGCAGGTTCACAAAATGCCCAAGCGACTCCACCCAACATTCCAATCAAAAACCCCGGATCCTGCCAGACCCATATAGAGGAACTATTGGCAATGGATGTGGGGTCGGCTGGCCATGCCAAACGTGCAATTTTGAGAATCAGAATTGCAATTAACCCTTCTGATACCATTTGTAAGATTAAAGGAACCCATACTTGAACTCCTGTGACGGCATAAATTCCTGCCAGCAAATATGCGTAACCCGGTAATCCGTAAAAAGATTCATGCGGATCCGCGATACCAGAAGCCAAATTGACTGCCCAGTCGTGGTAAAATTTCATATCTCCCTCTGTAGCTGCAAAATAGCTCGTGTCTGACAAACGCATGATGTCAAAGAGACGAATCAGGACTGTGACTGCAAACAGAAGGATTTCAGGACGGATTTTTGAACGCAAAATAAGAAGGTAGGTTGGAAGTGCCAGAGTATGTCCTTTTTGCAAAAGCAATTAAAAGACTAAAAGGTATAGGGAGCAGGAAGCGCTTTGATACTTACAGGCATATAGTTTATTTCATTTTTCTTCCTGGTTTTTAGAAGAAAAAAGGGGTTTTGGGCTAAGAAATGCCGTTTGATCCGGTGATATATAAAGAAAAGAACCTTTTTTCTCTCAAGGGTCAAATCTTTTTATATAATATTTACAGTTGGTATGAGTTCTGCTTTAATAGGGTTCTGTAAGACAAAGAATTTTTGAAGAGTTTCAAAAAGGATGCGTCTCACATGAACAGTAAATAAACTATATATAGAATATAATACCATGTTACAAAAATTCCATACAAAACGTGGCGGGTTTACCCTGGTGGAAATCATGATTGTGGTTGCGATCATTGCCTTGCTGGCAGCGATTGCAGTTCCAAGCTTCCTCCGTGCGCGTAAACGTTCCCAGGCAAGTACAATCCTTAACGATATGCGTCTGATTGATTCAGCTAAGGATCAGTATGCGATTGAAAATAATAAATCTGGAAGTATGACTCCTACAGGTGTTGACTTAAAACCTTATTTCAAAACGGGTTCACGCTTGTATAATGCTGGTGCTACTTTAACAGATATTTTAGGTGGTGCTTACATTATTGGTGATTTGGATACATTACCAGCGGTTGCTGTATCTACATTTAATAACTTAAGTG
>CAKUMP010000122.1 GCA_934667795.1 uncultured Chthoniobacterales bacterium
AATGGAAAGGGAAAATGCAATTGGCGGTGGGCGAAATTGATTATGGGTTTTATTTTCCGGTATCCATGATTCGAAAATGGGTGAAGGAAAGGCCGCAGGACTTTGCATCGGGATTTATAGAATGTTTTGCTCTGGTGGAAGGAGAGGTGGATGTATGAACCCAGAACCCGTGGAGGAAAAAACGTCCGTAGCAGATGCAATTGACGCGAAAGAGGATACGAAAGGGAGTTTTTTTATCTTTTTGGAAAAATTGAAGAAATTCTGGGAAAAAACCGGAATTTTGCCTGCGAGACAAGGGACGGTGTTAGGGTTGGTGCTTGGAATGGGGTTTTGTATCTGGGTAATGGCATTTTTCGGGACGGTGTTAGTGCACCAGACGAATCTGGATCGTACGAGTTCGGATCAGCAGTATAATATTGATCTGGCGCGGGAGAGTTCGAATGACTGGTACCCGTATCGCAGTAAGGGGATTGTGAAACCGTTATGGCCGTGGGTTGCTTCTCTGGTGGTGGTGGAAGACGATCAGGAAAGTTTTATTCGGGGAAAAATATTGAATCTGCTGTTGTCGGGAGGGTTTGTGGTGGGGGTGATGTGGTGGAGCAGTCGGATATTGCCTTTATGGGGGGTCTTGAATTTAGGGCTGGTGATGGGGTTAGGGGCGTTAATTCCGCGAGGAGCGTGGTTTCAGCCGGAGCCATTGTTTTATATGGCCTTTGCATGGGCGTGGTGGATTGGGTGGAAAACATTAAAAACGTTTCGATGGCGGGATTTTATTTTTTTGGGCATCGCGCTTGGGGTGGGATATCTTGCAAAATCTTCTACGAATTTGTTGCTGGGTGTTTTTTTTGCCGGGGGGATATTGCGTTGGGGATGGAGTTGGATCGAACGGAAATGGACCGGAGAGAGTTCCTGGAAGGGGTTGCATTACTTCGCGGGGCTGGGGTTGGCATTGGGAATTTTTGGTGTTCTGATATTACCGGGGGCTGTTTATTCTCAGAAAAAATATGGAGACCCTTTTCATAGCTGGCCGAAATACTGGATGTGGCAGGATGATTTTGGATCAGAATCGGTCCCTTTTATGGCGCAGTATAACAGCCGGGAAAAATTGGAAGCGATGACGGATGAAGAAAAGCCGTCGATGAAAAATTATTTCAAAACGCATTCCGGAGAAGAAGCCTGGGAGCGGTTATCGGTTGGTGTCAGCCATAAAGTCTGGCGGTTTTTTGTGCCCGAAGGGAAAATCAAAAAGCCGGGAAAAGGAAAACCCTGGAAGCAGATTTTATTTGTGCGTGGGGGATATTTACTCGCATTTTTAGGAATATGGGTACTGGTGACGGGTGTGTCCTGGACACAAAAAGGGAGGTTTCGAATGTATGCAGGAACAGACCTGCTGCAGTTTGCTTTTGTTGGAATGGCTTTTGTCGGGTATAGCCTGGCGTATGGCTGGTATCATCCGATTGGCGCAGGAGAGCGGTTTTTATTGAGTTTATATGCTCCTATGGTGCTTTCATTTGCAGTGGGCGCAGGGATATGTCTGCGAGAGCGATGGACCACGTCTCATTGGATCCAGCACGTTTTTGGCGCATGCCATGCACTCCTCTTCTTGTGCCTCCTGTGCCGTATTTGGGAAGTAATGTAGGAGTTTAGAGCAATTTAAGTAACCCTATACCCATTCGACGGTGACCACATACTTGCACAAGTGAGTGTTGAACTGGATGGATTCGCCCCCCGCTGGGAAGCGCTGGATGAGGATATTACTGTCCCTGGAGTTGTTGCTGGTCGTTTTCAGTTACCGCTCCCCTAAATAATAATCCACAAGCCCCTGAATCAGCGCATTGGTGTACTCCTGATAAATATTGGGACGCTGGGCGCCACGAACTTCGCGTGTGCCGGAGTATTCGCCCAATTGGAAGTGCTGGAAAAAGCCTTCAGAATTCATCACATACGGTTCCAGAAAAACGACGGGGCACTGATAGAGACGGTTGGCGAGTAAATTTCGTGCCCAGACGTAATTGTCGGATGACATTTTCCGCGCGTTGGAACCGGTATAAATGTAAGGTGGCAAGTTGTTTATCTTTGCCATAGAGCGCGCGACTTGTTGCGAAAGCGGGATTTCTTCCTCATGGATGCGCTGGAAAATCCGCTGGAGCATGTCAAAACGGACATCGTCCAGAGCGATTTCAGATCTTCCGTAGGTGCCATTTACCAGGAGGTGAAAGTGGTTGACGTTTACCAGTTGGGGCGAAGCCGGGTCTCCCCATGCTTCTGCATTAAAGTGGAGGCAGAGTACGATATCGGGTTTGAGTTTCGCATTCACTTTTTGTGCGCGAGCACGGATTTCCGAGGTGCGATAAAAAAGGAGTTCGCTTTGCCATTGGATGGATGCAAATTTTCGTGGGTCATTGGGACCGGAATAGGAATCGTAAATGGCATTTCTGCTGATCGATTTGATGGTTTTGATCGCTTCATCGCGAAAATCTTTGGGGCGCTGGGAGGTGACAGGTTGTGTGGATTTGCGGACCCAAACGACTTTTGCGCCGAGGCGTTCCAGATTAGGGGCGAGTAATTCGGCAACTTTAAGACTCATGTTGCCTTCCATCACGGGAGGAACTTTGCCGATCTGAAACCAGCGTTCTTCCATTTTAGCGTAGTTTCCCCCGATGTGTCCAGGATCAAGCGCAACGGTCAGCCCCTGAAGCGGACGCGATGAGGAGCGCTTTGAAAGCTGGGATTTTTGCTTCCAGTAACGCGGCAGCGGTGCCCGGCTGGCGGCATTCGGCGCAAAACGGATAAAAATACCCGGCTTCTGCGAGGATCCCGTATTGGTCAGAATCTGAACCCCGGAATGAGAAATGGTCAGAAATCCCGAATAGGCACTTTCAGACGCATAAACCTGTTGAAGTGCAGATTCAAATTCTTCACGCGTTATGGTGTCGTGATAAGCCTCAAGCTCTTTCCAGGCGGGGGAGGGAGCCAGGGGGCTGAGGTTTTGCGCAGTGGCTGAATCAGGACACATGATCAAAAAACAAAGGATGAAAACAAGGGAGAAAAAAGCCGTTTTACGAAAAAACACAGGAAGAATGGATGAATGCATGGGATGGGAATAAAGGTTTTTGTGAGATTTTCTCTGGTGGGAAATGGAAGGATACGATACATCTAAAAAAATGTTAAGAGTACTGTTTTTGGGTGATATTGTAGGCGAGCCGGGTAGAAAAGCTGTTATGGAGAACGTGCCACGGTTGAAGGAAGAATGGCAAGTGGATTTCGTCATTGTAAATGGAGAAAATGCTGCGGGGGGACGTGGGATTACTTCTAAAATTGCAATTGATTTGCTGCGATCCGGGATAGCGGTGATTACAACCGGGGATCATGTGTGGGACCAACGGGACGTCATCAGCTATCTGGATTCCGAACCGCGCGTGTTACGCCCGGCAAATTATCCCGCAGGAACTCCCGGGTTCTCGCATATTGTACTGGAAACCCCAAAAGGAAAAATCGGAGTGATTTCCATTCAAGGCCGCACGTTTATGCAACCAGATCTGGAAAACCCGTTTTTGACCATTTCAAAAATTGTTGAGGAAATGCGACAGGAAACCTTCAATATTGTGGTCGATGTGCATGCAGAAACGACGAGTGAGAAAATTGCGATGGGACGGTATCTGGACGGGCGGGTTTCTGCGGTTCTGGGAACCCATACCCACGTGCAGACCGCAGATGAACAGATTTTTCCGGGCGGAACCGCCTTTTTGTGTGATGCCGGGATGTGCGGACCTCATAATTCCATTCTCGGACGGGAAACGGCTGCTATTCTGGAAAAATTTTGCACCAGCATGCCTGTTCGTTTTCCTATCGCCAAAGGAGATATTAAGCTTTGTGGCGCCCTCGTCGATATCGATGTCCGAAATGGGCGCGCAACACGAATTCAACGCGTTCAGGAGGCGATTTTTGATCAAAATTCAGAAAATTCTGAAAATAATATTAAAAAATGTTAGAATTCTTTTGACAGATCGCTTGAATTTGTTAGCTTGCTTGTCACTTTTTCCAGACAAATGGATCGACCTGATGTCCCGTTTTACGAGGATCGTGAATTGGGGTACGGGTTTATATTCTTTTGTAGGGAAGATGATTAGAGGTTGCAGGATGGCGGTGGTAACCCAGGGTTGACCGTTTTTCTGTTCCTGAAAGTGCCCATGTAGCTCAGTTGGTAGAGCACGTCCTTGGTAAGGACGAGGTCACCGGTTCAATCCCGGTCATGGGCTCCATTAAGGAAACAGAAACCAACGTCCGAGAACATTTTAATCCAAAAAACCAAACGAGACACACCAAGGAGACCTTAAATGGCCAAGGATAAATTTGAGAGAGCCAAGCCGCACGTAAACATCGGAACCATCGGTCACGTGGACCATGGAAAGACGACGTTGACGGCTGCCATCACCACGATTCTCGCGAAAGCCGGCTTTGCCGAAGCTCGCGATTACACTTCTATTGATAATGCACCAGAAGAAAAAGAACGTGGTATTACTATTAACACTTCCCACGTGGAATATCAGACAGATAAACGTCACTACGCGCACGTGGATTGCCCCGGGCACGCTGACTATGTGAAGAACATGATCACCGGAGCCGCCCAGATGGACGGTGCTATTCTGGTATGTTCGGCTGCAGACGGCCCAATGCCGCAAACCCGTGAACACATTTTGCTGGCTCGCCAGGTGGGGGTTCCCTCCATTGTGGTGTTCCTGAACAAATGTGACATGGTGGACGATCCCGAGTTGCTCGAGCTCGTCGAAATGGAAGTGCGTGATCTGCTTAACAGCTACGATTTCCCAGGTGACGAAATTCCTATCGTCAAAGGTAGTGCTTTGAAAGCACTCGAAGGGGATGAAGAATATGCAAAACAGATTCTCGCATTGATGGATGCTGTGGATGAATACATCCCGGTTCCTGAACGCCCGGTGGATCAGCCATTCCTGATGCCTATCGAAGACGTTTTCAATATTGAAGGTCGTGGAACGGTCTGCACAGGTCGTGTGGAACGCGGGATCCTCAAGAAAATGGACGAAGTGGAAATCGTGGGTATCCGCGATACTCAGAAAACAACTTGCACCGATATTGAAATGTTCCGCAAATTGCTGGACGAAGCTCAGGCTGGTGACAACGTTGGTCTGTTGCTCCGCGGTATCAAGAAGAGCGATGTGGATCGTGGCCAGGTGATTGCCAAGCCAGGTTCCATTACGCCTCACCGTAAGTTCAAGGCTGAAGTTTATGTTCTGAGCAAGGAAGAAGGTGGACGTCACACTCCTTTCTTCTCGAACTACCGTCCTCAGTTCTACTTCCGTACGACAGACGTAACCGGTTCCATTAAATTGCCTGATGGCGTTGAAATGGTGATGCCTGGTGATAACGTTTCCGTCGAAGCAGAATTGATCACTCCAATCGCTATGGAAAAAACGATCCGTTTCGCTATCCGCGAAGGTGGTCGTACCGTTGGCGCTGGACGTGTGACGGATATTCTTGATTAATTAAAGGAAATGATTTGCCCCTGCCTCGGGAATACGATGAATGTTGTATAAATATTCAAAATATTCCTTGAGGCAGGGAGTTCCTTTAATAATAATGAAAGCATAGGTCAGTAGCTCAATTGGTAGAGTAGCGGTCTCCAAAACCGTCGGTTGGGGGTTCGAGTCCCTCCTGGCCTGCTTCATTAATAAATAAGAAACTGGATCGGTTCTGCTGAGAAGTAGACGAAGGAAATTACAAATGATTGGTAAAACAAGAAAATTTATACGCGAAACCTGGGTGGAGTTGCAAAAAGCAACCTGGCCATGGAATCCAAAAGAAAAAGGAATTGTTCGTAAATATCGCGAATTGATCGATTCCACTATTGTTGTTTTAATCGGTTCTATCCTTCTTGCAGGCATTATTTCTATCAGTGACCTGCTTCTGGTTTCTTTAGTAAGTGTGCTGGTGGGGTCCTGAATCACAGGAAAAACGAAGTCCCCGGCATTTAAGATTTTAGTATTTTTAATATTTCGAAAAAGATGGACTGGGCACGCTGTTGCCCGTACCCCCAATAAATTATATCATGAATGATTCGCACCAAGGCCAATGGTTTGTCGTACAGGTTCTCTCAGGACAGGAGCAGAAGGTTTACGACAATCTTGTGCGCCGGATTCAAACCGAGGAAATGGGCGATGTGGTTTTCGAAGTATTGATTCCGACAGAAAGAGTTTCCGAAGTAAAACGGGGACGTAAGACGGAAACCACCCGGAAATTTTTTCCAGGCTATATTATCGTGCACATGGATTTACTGGATGAATCCAACCGTCCAAAAGAACGGACATGGTATTTTATCCGCGAAACTCCAGGAGTGATTGGCTTTGCGGGAAATAAAGAACGTCCGATGCCTATGCGCCCTGAAGAAGTGGACAATATGATCTATCAGATCAAGGAACGTGGCGATACGGTGACCCCTAAAGTGGCATTCGAAGTGGGAGAAACGGTCAAAGTTTCGGATGGTCCCTTTCAGAACCAGACAGGGGTGGTGGAAGAAATTGATCCGGTTCGCGGGAAATTACGGGTGTCGGTCAGTATTTTCGGCCGCGCAACTCCGGTGGATCTGGAGTACTGGCAGGTAGAAAAAGGATAAAAAAAAAGATTTTTGGCTCGGTCTATTGGAACAAGTTTAAATAAACTTAATAGGAGACCGGGGCGGAGTGGGATAAAAAAGTAATATCTGGATAGAGAGTTATGGCAAAAGAAATTATAGGAACAATCAAGCTGCAGATACCAGCAGGACAGGCAAACCCAGCTCCTCCGGTAGGACCAGCACTGGGGCAAAAAGGGGTCAATATTATGGCCTTCTGTAAGGAATTTAATGCGGCTACACAAAAGCAGGCTGGAGACATCCTGCCCGTAGTCATTACGGTTTATAAAGATAAAAGCTTTACTTTTATCACCAAAAACCCACCTGCGGCGATCTTGTTGAAGAAAGCAGCAGGGATTGCAAGCGGATCCAAAGAACCTAATAAAAACAAAGTAGGTAAATTGACGAC